>CAZBLX010000081.1:0-4585 GCA_964492865.1 uncultured Planctomycetia bacterium
TCAAATTGGGAATTGTCTTGCCATCGTGCATTAAGTGTTCTGCATTATTTGGAGAAGAAAGAAATAAATCCCTCGCGACTCTCAGCAACCGGATTTGGTGAATATCATCCTGTGGCTTCTAATGAGACGGAGGAGGGAAGAGCGTTAAATAGAAGAGTAGAAATTGTTATAATTCCACCCACAATTCGTAAGATAAAAAAGGAGACTGTTTTGCCTGAGAAAAAAATTCTTGAGGAGGAGATGTTGAAATGAAGAGTGAGCCTTTACTTTTAGGTATTCTTTTAGGAATAATTGTTATTCTTATTATTGGAGGAGTGTCTCTTTCGGTAAGATTAAATCAGTTAAGAAAAAATTATCAGGAAGTAGCAGGAAAGAATCTAAAATTAGAAGAATTAGTAGAGAATTTAAAAGCAGAAAAAGAGGCATTGATAAAAGCTAATCAAGATTTAAAGAATAAGATAGAGGAATTGAAGAAAGAAATAGATAAACTCACTAATGAAAAAGAAAGTTTGAAGTTAGAGTTAGAAAAAATGCGTCGTTTAAAGGAAAAGTTAGAGGAAAGTTTAAAAGAAGAGTTGATGAAGGAGGAGTAAGAAAAAAAATTAAGAAAATTCTTTTTAAGAAAGGGGGCATGCCCCCTTAATTTTTTATATAAGAGATGAAAATCCCCTATCATGTAGCAATTATTATGGATGGAAATGGTCGTTGGGCGAAAAGAAGGGGTTTTCCTCGTAATTTAGGACATAAAAAAGGTATTGAAAGGATTGAGGAGATTGCCAAATATGCAAAAAAAATAGGAATTAAAATTCTTACTCTTTTTGCTTTCTCTACCGAGAACTGGTCCCGTCCTAAAAAAGAAGTAAATTTTCTTTTCTCTTATCTTAAAAGATTTCTTAAAAAGAAAAAAGAATTTCTTCTTCAGGAAAAAATAAGAGTAAACTTTATTGGAAGAAGAGATCGCTTAGATAAAGAGCTTCTTGAAGAGATGGAGAATATAGAGAGGTTAACCTGCAAAAATGATGCATTAATAATAAATTTAGCAATTGACTATGGGGGAAGATGGGATATTTTAAATGCAGCTAAAAGACTCTGGAGGGAAGCAAAAAGAAAAAAAATTAATTTAGAAAAAATTGAAGAGGAGGATTTTAAGAAATATCTTGCCTTAGGAGAATTTCCTTACCCTGATCTTTTAATTCGCACTTCAGGTGAGAAAAGAATTAGTAATTTCCTTCTTTGGCAATCTGCCTATACAGAGTTTTATTTTCCTGAAGTTTTATGGCCGGATTTTGATAAAAAAGAATTAGAGAAAGCTGTTGAGGAATATAATAAAAGAGAACGTCGTTTTGGGGGGTTAAAAAGTGGATAATTTTAAAAAGCGAATTTTAACTTCAATTATTTTAATTTTTATTACAGTTTTAGCCGTAGTTTTTTATCCTATCTGCGGAATAGTAGTTACTCTTTTTATAATCATTGCCTTGATGGAGTTTTTCAATATGGTAGAGAATAAAGGAGTAAAGATTTTTAAATCTTTTGGAATAATTGTGGGGGGGCTTGTTCCTGTATCTATCTATTTTAAATTACCTATTAATGAAACCGGTCAATTTTTATTCGTTATTACAGGTTTATTTACTCTTTTTTTATTGGAATTGACGAAAAAGAAAAATTATGAAGCTGTGCTTTCTATTTCGGCAACTATCTTTGGAATTTTATATATCTCTTGGTGTTTCAGCTTTCTTATTCGTATAAGACAACTGCCTCAGGGGGTGTGGCTTTCAGGTTTTTTACTCAGTGTAACAAAATCTTCAGATATCGGAGCATATTTTTTAGGAAAATTTTATGGAAAAACTCCTCTTATTAAAAGAATCAGCCCTTATAAATCTTTGGAGGGAGCAGTGGGAGGGTTTTTTTTAAGTATTTGTGCAGGAATGCTTTTTGTTTTTCCTCTTAAAGATATTTTTTCTTTCTGGGAGATAATATTTCTCTCTTCGCTTCTGGCGATAATTTCTCAGCTGGGAGATTTATTTGAGTCACTAATTAAAAGAGATTGCAATTTTAAAGATTCTTCAAAAATTTTACCTGGCTTGGGGGGGCTTTTAGATACGATTGATAGTGTAATTTTTACTGCTCCTACTTTCTATTTATATGTGGTGATGGTAAGATGAAGAAAGTTTTGATTTTTGGTTCAACGGGTTTTGTAGGAAGAAGTGTGTTAAGTGTGATAAAGGAAAATAGAAAAGATTTTGTGGTAGAAGGGTTATGTATAAATAAAAATATAAAGCTTTTGAAAAAACAGGCTGAGGAATTTTCTCCCAAATTTATCTGTATTTATGATGAAAAAGTAGCACAGAAAAATAAAACTCTTTTTTCTAAAAGAATAAAACTTTTTTTTGGAGAAAAAGGATTGGAGGAATTTTCTCAGATAAAAAGTGATATTTCTGTTATGGCTATAGGAGGAATTGCCTCATTGAAACCTTTACTTTTGAATTTAAAAAGTACCCGCCGAGTTCTTCTGGCGAGTAAAGAGACGATAGTATGTGGAGGAGATTTAGTTAAAAGAACAGCTACACTTTATAAAAGTGAAATTATCCCTTTGGATAGTGAGATTAATGCTTTATTTCAGCTTTTACGCAAAGAGAAGAAAAAGTTTTTAAAAAAAGTCTATCTTACTGCCTCCGGGGGCGTTACTTTAAATCTTTCTCCTGAAAAGATAAAAAAATTAACAGCAAAAGAGGTTCTTATGCATCCGGTATGGAAGATGGGAAAAAGGATTACTGTTGACAGCTCCACATTGATAAATAAAGGCTTTGAAATAGTAGAGGCACATCATTTTTTTAATCTTGATTATGATAATATTGAAGTCCTCATTCATCCTCAGGCAAAAGTTCATGCTATTGTAGAGTTTAAAGATGGAGTAAAATTTGCTTCTCTTCATTTCCCGGATATGCGTTTTCCTATCCATTTCTCCCTTTATTATCCACAGAGAAAAGAGTTGAAAATTAGCAATGAACTGAATAAAGAAATTATTTTAAATTTTTATCCTGTAAAGAAAGCCAAATTTCCTCTGCTTTATTTAATTAAAGAGGCAGCAAGAAGAAAAGATAATTCCTTAGTGATAATAAATGCTGCTGATGAAGTAGCGGTTGATTATTTTTTGAAAGGAAGGATTAGATTTTTGGATATTCAGAAAACCTTGGAGTATATTTTTTCTATTTATCCTAAAGCAAAGCTGAATTCAGAAGAAGATATCTTCTTCTGGGATGAGTGGGCAAGAAAAAAGACTGAGGAATTTTTAAATAGTTTAGTAAAATGATTTTTAACCTTTTTGCGTTTCTTTTTGTTATTGGTTTACTTCTTATTCCTCATGAATTGGGACATTTTCTTGCTGCACGTTTATCCGGTATAAAAGTAGAAAAATTCTCTATAGGGTTTGGTCCGCCTCTTTTTAAATTTAAATGGAAAGAGACTTTATTTTTAGTTTGCTTAATTCCTTTAGGAGGATATGTAAAGATGGCAGGAGAGAAACGTGAGGAGTGTCAGGGAAAAGATTATGAGTTTTTTTCCAAGTCTGTAGGAATAAGATCAAGGGTAGTATTTTCAGGTCCTTTAGCCAATATTGTTCTGGGATTTTTTATCTTCTGGATAATATTTATGATAGGAGTACCTGTTCTTCAGCCCGTTGTAGGAGATGTGTTAAGGGATTATCCTGCTTATGAGGCAGGAATAAAGAAGGGAGATTACATAATAAGTATAAATGGAGAAAAAGTAGAAAACTGGTTTGATGTGAGTCGTTTAATTAAAGAAAACAGAAGAAAGCATATTGAGATGGTAATTTTAAGAAAAGGCGAAAAGAAAAAAATTGTTATCTTTCCCCAGATAAGAAAAATGAAAGATATTTTTGGCAGAGAAAGAGAATTTCCTTTTGTGGGAATTAAAGCCTCTTCCCAATTTAAAATAGTGAAATTTAATCCTTTTGCAGCTTTTTTTAAATCCTTGGAAAAAATAGGAATAATTACAATTATGCTGTTTAAATCTCTCTTTTTTATCATCTTAGGCATTCTCCCTTTCAAAGAAGCTATTGCCGGACCTTTGGGGATTTTTCAGATGACTTCTCAGGTAGCTCATCAAGGTATTTTACCTTTGATGGATACAGTTGGTATATTAAGTGTAGTACTGGCAATAATTAATCTTTTTCCTATTCCTGTTCTTGATGGAGGATATTTAGTATTTTTTCTTATTGAAAAGATACGTAAAAAACCACTTTCGGAAAGAGTAGAAAATTTAGTTATTCAGATTGGAATGGCGATTCTGGTTATTTTATTTATTCTGGCTACTTACAGTGATATTTTAAGATTATGGAAAAAGTAAGAGAGGTAAAAATAGGAAATGTAAGGATTGGAGGTAAAAACCCAATACGTATAAAAGGGATGCTTAAAAGTAGATTATCTGAGAAATTATTGATAAATGAGGCAAAAAGATTAGAGAAAGAGGGAGCTGAAATTGTAAGAGTAGCATTTGTAGAGGAAAGTAATGAGAAGATAATTAAAAAATTAAAAAAAGTTTTAAAAATTCCTTTGGTAGCAGATAT
>CAZBLX010000082.1:0-4553 GCA_964492865.1 uncultured Planctomycetia bacterium
TTTCCTAAAAAATCTTTTTTTAAACTTCCTAATAAAAACTTACCCATTGCTTCGGCAAATCCTTCAGAGATTTTTAAAGCAATATTCCCCACAAATCCATCACAGATAATACAGTCACATTTTCCCAAAAACACATCCTTAGCCTCTACATTACCGATAAAATTTAAGGAGGATGAAGAAAATAAAGAAAAGGTCTTTTTCACAAACTCAGGTCCTTTTGAAGATTCCTCTCCAATGTTAAGAAGTCCTACAGTAGGATTTTCTTTTCCCAATACTAAAGAATAATAAAGAGATGCCATTACTCCGTACTGGAATAGATGGAAAGGCTTAGGATCAATATTTGCTCCTGCATCAATTAATATAGAGATATCCTTTAAAGTAGGAATAAAAATAGCAATTCCTGGTCTTTCAATACCTTTTATCAATCCTAAATTTAAAGTTGCTGCACAGACTACTGCTCCTGTATTTCCACAAGATACAAAGGCATCAATTTTTCTCTCTTTAACCAAATTAACCCCTACAACAATAGAAGAATTTTTCTTTCTGCGAATAGAGGCTGCTGCAGGTTCCTCCATACCTATCTTTTCCTCAACCTCTACTAATTTTTCCTCATCAAAATCTAACCCTAATTTTTTTCTAAACTCTAAATCCTCCTTTGTTCCTATTAAAACTAAATCAGAATCTATCTCTTTTTTTGCCAGATATGCTCCTTTAAGAAGCTCAGAAGGTGCTAAATCTCCCCCGGAAATATCCAATCCAATTCTAAATTTCATCTTTTTCTTTTCTTTTCTCTCTCCATTTTTCTTATTAATCTTCCTTTATAATACCCGCAGAAAGGACACATACGATGCGGAGGCTTTAAATTCTTGCAGTTAGGACAGACTACCAAGGTAGGTATTTCCAATTTATAATGAGTCTGCCTTTTTTTCGTACGGGAATGAGAATGACGGCGTTTAGGATGTGCCATTTTTTACTCCTTTCTTTAAATTACATCTGCATTCTTCATAATTCAGATTTGCCCCACAGCCAGGACATAAACCTTTACAATCTTTGCGACACAATACTTTAAGAGGAAAATTCAAAAGAATTTCCTCACGAATATCCTCATCCACTTCTAAATATTCTCCCAATTGAGCAACATTATAATATAAATCAAACCTCTGTGTTACTTCTTGTCCTACTTCAGTTAAACAGCGTGAACAACTGATAATACGACGAGTTTTTACTTCTGTCTTTACAAGAATTTCTTTTCCTACACGAGAAAAGTCACACTTAATATGAATTTTATCTACAAAATGAATATCGAAACTGTCCATATCCCAATTTTTTGCATTAATCTCTTCCTCAAGAGTTACTGGGGTCTCTTTTATACTTTCCACACTTATTCTCATTTTTTAAATTTTCTTTTTAAAGCTTTAAGTGCCGGAGGTGGAAGAAAATCCTTAAGATCTGCTCCTAAAAAAGCAGCTTCTTTAATAAGAGTTGAAGATAAAAAAGAATAATCCTGATGAGCCATTAAAAATATTGTCTCTACAGATGGAGAAATCTTTCTATTTGTAAGAGCCATCTGAAACTCATATTCGAAATCACTTAAAAGACGCAGACCCCTTATAATACAGGAAGCTTTCTTCTTTTTTGCAAACTCTACAACCAGCCCTGAAAACCCTTCTGCTTTCACATTTTTAAATTTTCTTATTGATTCTTTTACTATTTTTAATCTTTCCGAAAAGGAAAATAAAGTATTTTTTGAAGGATTTTCTGCTACCGCAACAATAACTTCATCAAAAAGAGAGGTTGCTCTTTTAATTATATCTAAATGTCCTCTCGTTATAGGATCAAAAGTCCCTGGATAAATTGCTCTTCTTACCATAAATTAAAAGCTGTGTATCTCCGTAAAACTTCTCATTAATTAAAGAAAGATAAACAAATTCCTTCTTTATCTTTTCTTTATAGAAAAATAAACTTATAATTAATCCATGAGGAGCTAATATATCATATTCATCTAATGTTTGCAAGGTTTTAAAAGCAAGATTTTTATAGTAAGGAGGGTCTAAAAAAATGATATTAAATTTACGATTTTGTCTATAAAAATCTTTAATTGCTCGAAAAACATCCTTAAGGTATATTTCTGCTTTAGATAACGCTTTAATTAAAGAAAGATTTTTTGTTATTATCTCTACAGCTTTTTTTCTTATTTCTACAAAAACTATCTTTTTTGCCCCCAAAGATAAAGCCTCAATCCCCAAGGAACCAGAGCCAGCAAAAAGGTCTAAAATGATACTATTTTCTATATTTTCTTTAATCATATCAAATAAAGACTTTTTAACTCGCAGAGAGGGAATACGTGTATGAGGAGGTACAAAAAGAGAAATATTTTTATAAATTCCTCTAATTATCTTCACCTAAATATCTTTCTAATTCTTTTTTCAAATATCTCTCATTTACCGGACCGAAGTCTTTTGCCTCCTCAGGTTCCCTCATCAAAGAAGCTCCTGTGGGACGGAAAAAATTATTATCTCCACAACACCCCTTTACATACCCTACTCGCGGTATTCTCTTTGCCAAATCCCCCCACCATTTCTTTGCCAGCTCTTTTGTAGGAGCACAATTGGGATAACCAGGAGAGGACCTTGCGCATCTTACACATTCATCCCTTAAACCTAAGCTATGACCGACTTCGTGCAGAAAACCTCTGATTAAATATTTCAAATTTTTATATTTTCTTCTTCCTATTATTATTACAGAAAATCTATCTATACGGGAAAGTTCTGCGCAAGAGATACTTCCTTCACAATCAAGAATAACTAACTTACACAATCCAAATTTTTTCTTCAATTCCTCAACAAATTCTTTTTTTATAAGAAGAGGAGGAATTCCCTTTCTTCTTCTTATAAACTGCCTACCAGATAAAGAAAAAAAAGAAATTTTTTCCTTAAATTCTGAAAAAGGAGGGGTGGAAATTAACCCTTTTTTAAGAAATTCTATCTCTTTTAAAAAGAACATATTACTTGGACAATTATAACTGACAAAGACAAAATTAAGTTTTTTCTCCGCAAATAGAGTAAGAAAGAAGAAAGAAAAGTAAAGAAGAAAAAATATTCTCACTTTTCAGGATAAATTTTAATTTTAACGGGCGGTATAGATTTAGTTTTTTGAGGAGGAAGCATATGTAGAATTCTTTCTAATCTTTTCTCTGTTATATATTCAGGATTATTAACGATACCAATTTCCTCCTTAATAAGAGGTTTTAATTTATCTTTTAATTCTCCTTTACTTATTTTCCTTTCCCGATAATCTCTAATTAATCTTTGAATTTCTTTCTGAATATCTTTTAATCTTTTCTCAAAATTATAAAGTGTAAAGTTTCTTTCTTTTAGTTCTTCTAAATATTTCTTATCATAGGGAAAAAATAAATATTTATCATAGGGGAAAAAATGCAAATCAGACTGAGAAAAAGAAAGGAAAAAAGGGAGAAGGAATAGAGAAAAGAGAAAGAATCTTACTGACAGCACCATCGTTCACAATAACCAGCGCCTCCAACATAAGAAAAAACATCCGAACTTGTTATAACACAACCCTCACCTACATCCTCCCATCCTGGAGGACAAGAAGGAAGAGAAAGGGTTTTATAGTGAGTACCAGTCCATACCTTACACTGAAGGTCTCCCGTAACATCATCATACTGAAGACCGGGGCATGCACGTTTCAATGAAATACACACTCTGTATCCTGCCTGTCTCACCCATTCGGAGCCATTATAGTAATAAAAGCTTGCTTTATCTCTTGAGTAAGCTAATTCCCCTTCTTTTCCCGCAGGCCAGTATTGAGGATCGCCTGTCTGAGGCGCAAATACAATACTTCCCTCTAAATTAGGCAAATCAAGAGAATTGATATTTCCATCTTTATTTGCATCTCCTACACTTAACTTTCTTGTCATAAGTTCCTTATAAATTCCTACAGGAGAAGGATAATAAGTAGTGATGGTGATTTGTTGTTGGGAAAAAGAAATTAAAAAGAAAAGATTTAAAACAAAAAAAACAAAAAATTTCTGCATTGGTAAATTATATCCTTCTTATTTCCTTTGTCAACCTTTTTTAATTAATAAAGATTTACCTCCCTAAATCGATACCCACTTGTTTATCACTGTAAGTTGACAAAATAAGCAATGCTTGATCTGTAAACTTACAGTTGATACTCATGAATATGGCTATTTTTTAACTTACATATAAGTTCACGATCGCAAAATTTATGTGTAAGTTATTGTCTCTAAAATATAAGTTTTCCGTAGGTTATTTCGTTTAACTTCGTAGGCTGAATTGAATTTGCATTATTTTCTTATCCAGAAATCAATATGTCTCTTGATTACTTTATTATAAGGCTTTAAAAGAGAGGGATCATCTTTTATCACCTCATGAGCAATTTTTCTTGCTTCTTTTAAAATTTCTAAATCTTTTAAAGGATGAGCTACTCGCAGCTTAGGCATACCTGATTGACGCAGACCAAAAAAATCTCCCGGACCACGCAGAATCAAATCTTCCTCAGCAATTTTAAAT
>CAZBLX010000083.1:0-4546 GCA_964492865.1 uncultured Planctomycetia bacterium
CATCTAAACCTTCCTCTTTCGGTGTTCCCATAAGAAAGATAATTTTTACTGGTTTGCTATCTACAGATTGAAAATCAACTCCCTTTTCAGATCTTCCTATAGCAATAACAAATTTTTTTACGCTATCTGTGCGCGCATGGGGAATAGCTATCTCTTTACCAATTCCGGTGGTACCTATTTTTTCTCTTTCAAAAACATCTTTGATAAAATTATCAAAATTAATGATTTCGGGAGCATTTTTAAGAAGAGAGGCAACTTCCTTAATTGCTTCTTCTTTAGTAGTAGATTGTAAATTGAGATTAATTCTTTCTTCTTTTAAAAACGGTAAAATTTTCATTTTTCACCTCCTAATTTAGGAGATAATTCTACACCTTCTTGCAAAAATTGTCAAACTTTCTTATTCTGGTTGTTACAATAAAAATGTTAAATTTTTTAGAAAAACCAATTCAATTTGTAAAAGATCAGAAAGTTAAAATAGCCTCTTTCAGATTTTTCTTGACAGGTAAAATAAAAAACGAATAATAAAAGAATGCAGAAAAAATATGGATTTTAAAACAGTTTTAGAAATACTTATTAAAAATTTTGAGAAGGAAAATGTTCGCTATGCGGTGATAGGTGGTTTTGAGGAAAGATAAAGACTAAAGTATTAAAGCCTGAGGATATCATTGGATTAAAAATTCAAGCAATAGCAAATGATGAGGAGCGAGCTTCTCGTGAATTTTTAGATATTGAGGCATTAATGAGTTATTACAGAGAAAACTTAGATTGGGATTTAATTGGAGAATATTTTTCTTTATTTAAGCAGGATAAAAAATTTAAAGAGTTAAAATTAAAGTATGGCAAAGTTGAGTGAAGAAGAGAAAAAAGAATTGAGGGAATTTGCTCAATCTTCTACTTTTAAAGCTGATTTAAGAAAAATATCAGAGAATCGATACAATCCTTTTATTTTTAAAGACAATATAGATATAGACCGTTTCATAATTTTTCTTTCTGAATATAATTGTTTTATAAACCATACTTTAAAACCTTTTCGCAAAATTAAAGATAAAAAGAATAGACTCTGAATTTATGAATAAAAGTTATAGAAGAGTTATTCTTATAACTGCATTAATGGCTGTTTTCGTATTTCAAATTCTTCCTGTAAAAAATCCCTCCCCAGTTAAAGGAACAGATAAAATTGTTCATTTTTTTATTTATTTTTGTTTAACTTTTCTTTTCTGGTGGAATGGTTTCTCTCTTTTTAAATCAGTAATATTTGCTATTCTTTATGGGATTCTGATGGAAATAGTGCAAATTCCTGTTCCTACAAGAGATGTTTCGTTTTTTGATTTTTTAGCAAATTGTCTGGGAACATTTGCTTTTTTAGGATTAAGGCTTAGTTTAAAACGAAAAAGATAGAAATTATATGCATCTTGAGAGAGTTTTCTTTATTCGCTCTGATAGATTGGGTGAGTTTATCTTATCTCTTCCGGCAATTAAACTGGTAAAAGAAAATTATCCTGCCTCAAAAATATTTTTATTAGCCAAAAAAGAAAATATTGATTTGGTGAAAAGATCAGGATTTGTTGATTATTTTTTTGAGTATAAAGAGGATTTTTTTGAAGGATTAAAAGGAAGCCTTAGGCTGGCAAATATATTAAAAAAAGAAAAAATAGATTGTGTTGTTTCGTTAAACCCCAAAAAGGAGTTTCATCTTGCCTCTTTTTTAGCAAGGGTTCCTAAAAGAGTAGGGTATGCAAGAAAATGGGGGTTTTGTTTAAATTTAAAAATTATGGATAGAAAATTTTTGGAAGAAAAACATGAGGTAGAATACAATATAGAACTTGTAAGTTTAATTTGCAAAAAAGTTTTTATTCCTAAGGTTGATATTTTTGTGGAAAATATTTCTTTAGATAAGTTAAAGGATAAAATAAGGCGTAAAAGATATTTTGTTTTTCATCCTTTTTCTTCTGATGGAAGGAAAAAGATAAACAAAAACTTCTGGTTTCTTCTTTTGGAAAAGGTTAGAAAGATAGAGGAAGTAGTTATAATTGGCTCTCAAAATGAGTATTCAGAAAGTAGGATTTTTGAGGAGAGGGGAGTGATAAATCTTACAGGAGATTTGGATATAAATCAATTAACTTTTTTTCTTAAACATTACACAAAAGCTTTAATAGGACTGGATTCAGCTCCTCTGCATTTGGCAAATTTTTTGGATATTCCTGTGGTGGGTTTATATAAAATTACTAATCCCCGACGTTGGGGTCCTTTTTATGGGTTGAATTCTAAAGTTATAAAAGAAAATAAAGATGAAAATTTTATTTCGTATATAGATGAGATTTTAAAATTTTTACTTCAGGTTTAGTTATGGAGAAACTTAAGCTTTCAGTAGTTATCCTTACAAAGAATGAAGAGACTCGTATTGCTGACTGTATAAAATCGGTAATTGATTGGGCAGATGAGGTAATTGTTGTGGATGATGAGTCTTCGGATAGAACAGTGGAGATTGCCAAGAGTTTAGGAGCGAAAGTATTGATTAAAAAGATGGAGGTTGAGGGGAAACATCGCAATTGGGCATACAACCAAGCAAAAAATGAGTGGATTTTAAGTTTGGATGCAGATGAACGGGCAACCGAGGAGTTAAAAAGAGAAATAAGCGCTGTTCTTTCAAAAGATACTGTATATGATGCTTTCACTATTCCTCGCAAAAATTTTATTGGTAACTATTGGATAAAAGGAGGAGGGCTTTATCCTTCCCCTCAACTTAAACTTTTTCGCAAGGATAAATTTCGCTGGGAAGAGGTAGAGGTTCATCCCCGGGCGTTTTTAAAAGGAAAATGTGGACATCTTAAAAAGCCTCTTTTGCATTATACCTATAGAAATTGGGAGGATTATTTAAGAAAGCTTAACCGGCAAACTACCCTGGAGGCTTTAAAATGGTATAAATTATCTTTGAAAAATCCTAAGAAAGCTCGTTACAAAATGAATCTTATACATGCTTTGTGGCGAGCTGTGGATCGGTTTATAAGAATTTTTATTGTCAAGAAAGGATATAAAGATGGATTCATAGGATTTATGATTGCTTATTTTTCCTCTCTCTATCAAATCGTAAGCTATGCCAAATATAAAGAGTATGTCAAAGGTAAACTTGAGTTCTCAATACTAAATACGTAACTTGACAGAATCTTTCTAAAATAAGTGCCAAGTCAGGAAGGAATATGAGTAAAGCAAATATTCTCGTTACCCGGATGGGAAACATTGGAGATATGCTTTTAATCACTCCTCTTCTTGCAGCCATTAAGGCGAACGTCTCTCAGAGCCAAGTATATGTCCTTTCTCCGAAATATAGTAAAGAGGTGTTGATAAGGAACCCAGATGTAGATTATCTGTTTGTTTTCTACACCAAGATGAAGAGATTTAGGAATAGGATACACAATATGCTGCTTTTTAACCGATTGGAGAAGATTTATTTTGATTTCTTGTTTTGCTTGGATATGGATGAAAATGTCGTATCTTTTCTGAGAAGATTGCCACGGATAGGAACTTGGATAGGATTTCGTAGACCTGCGGAGGTAATGAGGATATGGAGAGAAAATATACATGTAGCAGATAATTATCTTTTTCTTTTAAAGGAACTCTTCCCATCGGTTGATATTGAAGTATATAGGAAAAGGCCTTTTTTCTTTGTACCTCGTCGGCAAAAGGAAAAAATTAAATCGTTTTTGGCTCAATATGGATTATTTGAGCCTGTTTTGATTTGTCCATGCGCAAGTGAGTTTAAACCCTCAAGGTTATGGCCTACTAAGAATTGGATTTTTCTTATTCAACGTTTACTTAAAAAAGCAAATATTCCTATTATTGTTGTATCTAAGAATAAGAAAGAAAAACCCATTCCTGAACTTTATAGGTGTTTTTACAAAAAGGTTTATTTTTGGTATAACAAATCTCTTACAGAAACTGCCGCTCTTATGTCTCTGGCAAAGACCATTATCTGTTTGGATAGCGGAACTCTTCATCTTGCAACAGCTGTTTCTACTGGAAAAGTCATTTCTCTTTTTGGCCCTTCAAATCCTGCTCATACCGGGCCATATCCTGAGGGTGTTCCTCAATGGAAAATAGTTCGTAATTTTTCTTGCCAAGTAGGACCATGCAATACCTTTCCGAGAGAAAGAATTCCCCAAGAGTGTCTTTATGCAGAATTCACACCTTGTATGGAACAGATAAATGTAGAGAGTGTATGGAGAGCTTTGCTGGATTAACAGGAAATGAAGTTAATGGAGGTTGATTTAATAGGAAGTACTTGCGAATATTTACATTTAAAGTTATGCTAAATACGTAACTTGACAAAATCTTTTCAAAATAAAGTGCAAGTTAAGGATAAAAAAGGAGGTGGGGTATGCGTGGGATTTTTTTATTTTTGTTTTTTAATTTGTTTTTTATAAAAAGTGAAGCAGAATTTGTAAAAGTAGAGGGGGTTGAGAAAGCAAAAATAATTAAAATTGAAACAGGCAGTGGCTATATTTATGCTCTCTCTGAGAATGTTTTATTTAAAGGGAAAAATAATATA
>CAZBLX010000084.1:0-4487 GCA_964492865.1 uncultured Planctomycetia bacterium
TAAACCTCCATCATCTGCTAAACCCATTAAAACAGTCTCTTTAAAGCTTATATTCCTGATTCTGCCTCTTGTGCTTTTATACTTCATGTTTTTAAACTATTTTGAGTTCCTAAAAGAATATCTTTTGCTATTATTTGAAGTTCTCTATAAATCTCATCTATATCATACTCTCTTGCCCATCTTATCTTTTTTAACTCTTCCTTAGGCATAGTTTTGATTATTTTTGAAACTCTTATAGGATTTACCAAAGCCTTTTTTGAAGCTATGTCCATTATTTCCTTCCACAAAAAACTTCTATTTTTAGATACTATCCAGATATCAACTATATCTTTAACTTCATATCTTTCTATGGAAGTGATTTTATTAGCTAAAATATTTATCTCATTATCTACAAATTTAAACTCATTAAAACTTTTTAAGCTTCCCCATCTGAAAACAGTTTCATTAACAAAGTCTACTTTTAATTTGACCCCTTCTTTTTTTAGATAAATTCTACTAAAGGTGTTAGAGACGACCTCAGCTTCCCATTCAATGTTAGAAGGTAATCTTTCTAATATATTTCTTACATATTTTTTAAAATCTGAAAGTTCTTTTTGAGAGAAGAAATCTAAATCTTCTGAATATCTATGTTGAAAATAAAATCTTGCTAAAGCTGTGCCTCCTGTAAGATAGAAAGCTTCATATTTATTTAAGATGGAAAAAATTTCATTTTGCAAAGGATAAATTTTTCTTTCAAAAAACTCTTTATAATTCACTTAGAACCTCTCTGGCATAAACAAAATCCTGCCTGAGGCTTTCTATATGGATGTATTTTAAAACTTCATCATTTAAAATCTCTTTTAAAATGTGTGGGCCAAAGATTTCTAACAGTTTATACCAGTTTACACTTAAAAGGAGTCTGGCTAAAATTTTTTCTCTATTCAAAGAAAAACTTTTTTTTCTTCCTTCCAGAATTTGAATAAGCTCTTCTAAAGAAACTTCATAATCCCACACAATTTCTTTTAATTCTTCTTTAAGCTTTTCATTTATATTCATTTTAAAGATAATCTTTAAAGATTTTTTTAAAAACTTCTAATCCTGTGCTTAAAGATTTATCATCATATAGAACCAATCTGATTCTTTTTAAATATTTTAAATTTGGAATTTCAGATAAAATTGTTTTGAAAGCTACTTCTAAACCTTCATCTAAAGGATAACCAAATATACCAGTAGATATTGCACAAAAAGCTATTGAATTTAACTTATATTCTTCAGCTAACCTCAAGCAATTCTTATAACACTCAATTAATTTTTTCTCAGGGTCTTTTTCTCTATAATAGACAGGTCCTAAAGTATGTATCACATATTCATTTGGCAGATTATAACCCTTAGTAATTACAGCCTGACCAGTTTCAATGGGAGCTAAATTTTTGCATTCTTCATAAAGTTTGGGGCCTGCCGCTTTATGAATTGCACCTGCCACTCCTCCACCAGGAGCTAAATTTCTGTTGGCTGCATTCACTACTGCATCAAAACCAACCTGCTTGGTTATATCTCCCTTTATGCACTCAATAGTTATCTCATCTATTTTAACCTTCATATCAAATTACTTGAAGCATGTTTTTCTACAAATTCTATTATTCTTTCCTGTTTTTCCTTATCAATATTATAAAACTCTAATCCCATACCTGGATATTCATAAGGCTGGAATCTCTGATCCGCAACCCATACAACTTTACCATCTGTCTCCAGAACTTGATGTGGCTTTTCTTTGAAATAGATACGAACGTAAAGCAGTTCTCCAACAGAAAATATTTTTCTTGCTACAACAAAAACCCCTATGGCACTTAAATTTATTACTCTTCCTTTATAAAGATTATCCTGAGGAGAAAATTTTTGTCTATATTCAATATTTGCATGGAAAGGAATTCTTTTAAATCTTCTTCTTAACTTTTTAGAAAGAATATCAAAAATTTTTTCTTCTTTCTTAAGACTCTCTAAAGCCTGCTCTTCATTCTCATAATATTTAAATACACGATTAAGTCCTACAATAGAGAAAAGATTTCTTAAGTGCTGAGGAACATTGCAAATTTTTAATCTTCCCCGGTGATTAAGCACATTTTTATAAGCTACAGCGATAACTGAAATTCCAATATAATCTACCAAATTTACTCCTCCAAAATCACAAATAATATCTTTTGACTTATATTTTAAGACCCAACCTATTGTTTCTATTAAATCAGAAGCGTTTATATCAATATTGCCTTCAAGATAGAGAATTACTACACCCTCTCTTTCTTTGACTTTAATCCTCATAATTTTAATACTTGTAACTTAATAAAAGATACAGAAGAAAGATAGAAAGAAGAAAAGCTATAACTAATATAGCATAGATAAATATTTTATTTTTTTCTTCTGATGGTTTTTTCTCTTCTAAAACTTCCGTTGCAAACTCTTTTGGTGAATCTAAAATTTCTCCCAGATAGCTACGGCAAGACTCACATATACATAAATGTTCCTCTATTTCCTGAATTTTTTCCTGCGGCAATTGATGATTAACATAAGAAGAAGCTAATTCCTTAAATTCTTCACATTCCATATTTCCATAAAAGATCCGTTATTTTTTAAAAGTAAATCTCTTCCTACGATTAAAATTTTTCCGTGGTGGACGCGCTCTACTTACTCTTAGGTTTCTTCCTTTTAAATCTTTGCCATCTAAAATATCTATAGCTTTCTGCACATCGCCTTCATTATCTACTTCAACGAACCCGAAACCTTTTGATTTACCAGTATATTTATCCTTAATAATTTTTAACTCCTTAATTGATATTCCATTATCATTAAAAGTTCTGGTTAGTTCCTCCTCTGTTACACTATATTCTAAATTCCCTACATAAAGTTTATTTTTCTCCAACACAGCTCACCTCATTCTTTCTCAAAACCCTTATAATCATATAAAATTACCCCTTTCGCCTTCGCTTTTTTCTTTTCTTTACATTTCGCCTCCTTTTTTCTGATGGCTTGACATAAAATTGCCTCTCCCGAAAACTTTCTAAAATTCTTTCTCTTCTGCATTGATACTTAAAAAATTTTAATGCTTTTTCAAAATCTTCCTCTTTTTTTATTTTTACTTCTGCCATTTTTCAAATTTTTAATCTTAAGCTTTATGACAGTAGAGCATTTTATCATATTTTAGCTATTTATAAAAGAAAAATTATAAAAAATTATTTTTCTAAACTGGCTTGGATAAAAGAAGAAAATAAAGGATGAGGCTTATCCGGCTTAGACTTAAATTCAGGATGAAATTGACAGGCAATAAAAAAAGGGTGATTTTTAACTTCAATAATCTCTACTAAATTTCGAGTGGGACAAACTCCTGAAATAATCAACCCATTTTCCTCCATGATCTTTCTGTAACAATTATTAAACTCATAGCGATGACGATGCCTTTCCCATATTTTTTCTTCTTTATAAATAGAAAAAACCTTTGTCCCTTTTTTTATCTTACACAAATAAGCACCTAACCTCATCGTTCCTCCTTTAAACTTTATCTTCTTTTGTTCAGAAAGCAAACTAATAACTGGATGAGGAGTGTTTTTATCAAATTCTGTGGAGTTTGCTTTCCTCAATCCACAAACATTGCGTGCAAATTCCACCACTGCTGTCTGCATACCCAAACATATTCCTAAAAATGGAATTTTATTCTCCCTTGCATAACGAATAGCTTCAATCTTTCCTTCAATTCCTCTATAACCAAAGCCTCCCGGAACAAGTATTCCTTTTACATCTTTTAACAAAGTCGTAGCTCCTCTTTTTAAAATCTCTTCTGAATCTACTTTTTTTATCTCTACACGAGTCTTACAAGCAATTCCTCCATGTATTAAAGCTTCGTAAATAGATTTATAAGCATCCTGAAGTGTAATATATTTTCCCACAACAGCAATTTTTGTGGTCTTTTTTGGATGTTTAATTCTTTTAACTATTTTTTCCTCCCACTCTTTTAAATGATTTTCTTTAAAAGAAAGATTTAGCTTTTTTGTAATTAATCTATCTAAACCCTCCTTTTTAAAAACTAAAGGTATCTCATAAATAGTTTCCACATCCAAAGCAGGAATTACCGCTTCCGGTTCTACATTACAAAACAAAGCAATCTTTTCTTTTACTTCCTTACTTAAAGGACGGTCACAGCGACATAAAAGTATATCTGGTTGAATTCCTATTTCACGTAGCCTGCCTACACTGTGTTGAGTTGGTTTTGTTTTAAGTTCTTGAGCACTTTTTATAAAAGGAACTAAGGTTAAATGGATATATAAAACATTACCTTCACCCAACTCTCTTCCCATCTGTCGGATAGCCTCTAAAAAAGGAAGACTTTCTATATCTCCTACAGTCCCTCCAATCTCTACAATAACTATATCCAATCTTTTTTTCTCGGCTACCTTTCTTATACTTCCTTTTATCTCATCAGTAATATGAGGAATAACCTGCACTGTTTTTCCTAAATAATC
>CAZBLX010000085.1:0-4406 GCA_964492865.1 uncultured Planctomycetia bacterium
GAGGAATATTCTGGAAAAAGACGGATGAGAAGATTTCTTTTTAATTTATCTTTTGAGTAAAATCTTTTAAACGTTCAATTCCTTCTTTTAAATCCTTTAAAGAAGTAGCATAAGAAATTCTTATATAATTATCATCACCAAATGCAATGCCTGGAATTACTGCCAGTTTTTCTTCTTCTAATAAAATTTTTGCAAATTCTAACGAATTTTTAATTATTCCTTTTTTGTAAGATTTATTCAAAAAGTAAGCAATATTTACAAATATATAAAAAGCTCCTTCAGGCTTTTTACATCTTAATCCCTTTATTGAATTTATTGCTTCTATCAAATAATCTCTTCTTTTTTTAAATTCTTCCACTCTTTTTTCTATTATTTTTTTACTTCTTTTACTTTCTAAAGCAAGAAGAGCTCCTTTTTGAGAGAAAGAGGTTGGATTTGAGGTAGAGTGAGACTGAATTGATGCCATCGCTTTAATAATATTTTCCTCTGCCAGTGCCCAGCCGATTCTGAAACCAGTCATAGAAAAAGTTTTTGATACTCCATTTATAATAATAGTTAATTTTTTCATTTTTTCTGAGAAAGAAGCAATATTTATATGCGCTGTATCATAGATAATTTTTTCATAAATCTCATCAAACAAACAGAAAATATTGTATTTTACAAGAATTTTTGCTATCTCTTTTAACTCTTCTTTTTTATATACCGAGCCAGAAGGATTAGAAGGAGTATTGAGAATTAAAAGTTTTGTCTTTTTAGTTATTGCCTTTTCTAAATCTTGAGGGGTTATCTTAAAATTATTTTCTTCCTTAGTCTTTACAATTACCGGTGTCCCTTGCGCAATTTTTACCATCTCGGGATAACTTACCCAGAAAGGAGAAGGAATAACTACCTCATCTTTTTTATCTACTAAAGTTAAAATTGCATTAAATATTGCATGCTTTGCACCACAGGAAACTATTACCTGGGAGGATGAATATTTGAGATTATGCTCTTCTTTATATTTTTTACAAATTGCTTCTTTCAATTCTTTTATTCCTGAAGAAGGAGTATATCTTGTAAAACCATTATCTAAAGCTTTTTTTGTTTCTTCTTTAATAAAATAAGGAGTATCAAAGTCAGGCTCACCTGCTGCCAAATTAATTATTCTTTCTCCTTTTTCTTTCATTTCTTTTGCTTTTGCAGTAATTGCTAAGGTTAAAGAAGGGGATATAGAGTTTGCTCTCTCTGATAAGATCACTTTACCTCCTTCCTACAGGCATTATATAAAGAGGTTGACTCTTTATATTAAGTATTTTCTTAATCTTTTTATCCTGAAAAGCTCCCACCGCCACAGTAGCCAAATTTAATGATTCCACTTCAAGGTAAATATTCTGAGCACAGTGTCCTGCCTCCATATACACATATCTTTTTCCTCTTTCTCCATATTTTTTTGTTGTTTTGGAAAAATCAGCACAAATTATGATGTTTAAAGGAGTCTCTCTTATCCATTTTTGATAAAGGGCAGCTTTATATAAATTTTCTCTTTTATCTTTATTGCTGATTTTTATCAAATAATGTCCCTGAGGTTGATATTTATAAATGCCTTTTTTTAAATTTAAAACATCTCCCACAACAATATAAATCTCTAAAGGATATAAAGCTCCTGCAGAAGGAGTAGTCTTTCCTCCCCAAGAAGCAGTCACTCCATAACCAGCCCACAAGATTTGGCTTACTTCTTTTAATTTTAAAGGTGCTTTTTTATATTGACGACGAGAACGCCTTAAGAAAAGTATCTCTTCTAAAGATTTTTCTCCTTTAGTCTGGGGAGAAGGAAGTCTTATAATTTCTTGAGAAAAAAGGGATAGAGTTAAAAGAAAAGAAAGTAAAAATTTAATTAATCTCATCAATACTTGAACCGGTAATTTTCTTATAAATTTCTTTATATCTTTTCTGTGTTTCTTCAATTACTTGCGAAGGAAGGCAAGGTGCAGGCTCTTTTTTATCCCAATTTATACTCTCCAAATAATCCCTTACAAATTGCTTATCTAAACTTATCCTTTTTCCCTTAGGCCAGAATCTTGAAGAATCAGGAGTAAGTAGCTCATCAATAAGTATAATCTCCTCACCCAGAAATCCGAATTCAAATTTGGTATCTACAATAATTATTCCTTTACTTTCTGCAAAAGAACTTGCTTTTTTATATATTTCAAGACTTATTTTCCTGATATATTCTGCATTCTCTTTTCCAATTCTTTTAATCATTTCAGAAAATGTTATATTTATATCATGAGTCTTTTCTTCTTTCGTTGCAGGAGTAAATATAGGATGAGGGAGCTTATCTCCTTTTTTCAAACCAGAAGGCAGTTTTTCTCCACAGACTGTCTCTTTTTCTTCATATTCTCGCCATGCACTCCCTTCAAGATACCCTCTTACTACACACTCAATTAAAATAGGCTTGGTTTTTTTAACCAACATCACTCTTTTTTCCAAAATATCTTTATATTTTTTAACCTCCTGAGGCATCTCCTCAATTTTACCTGTAATAAGATGATGTGGCGTAATATCTTTTATAAAATTGAACCAGAATAAAGATAATTGATTAAGAATTATGCCTTTTAAAGGAATTGGATCCGGTAAAACCACATCAAAACAGGAGATTCTATCAGAGGAGACAATAAGTAGAAACTCTCCTAAATCAAAAATATCCCTTACCTTTCCCCGTTTATAAAGCTTTAATCCTTCTAAATTCAAAAAATTTAGGCTTTTTTTCACAAGATAAATTTTTCAGGATCGATAAATTCTCCAAATTTTTCTTTTGCTTTTTTCAATCTTTCTTTTTGTTCTTCAAGTATTTTGAACACCTCATCTGGTATGTCATCCAATTCTTGATAAATCTTTTTTATCCTTTCAATTTTAGAAAGATTTTCATTAACTCTTATACTGAAACAGGAAAGATATTTAGATTTAGGATACTCTTGAGATAAAACTTCTTCAAATAATTTTTTTAAATCTTCATAATAAGGAATAAATCCAATAGGAGTTTTAATTGCTTCCACTTCTTTGTATACTCTTTTCTCCATCCATTTAAGCCAGACTCTTTTATCCTGAATGCCGGTAAGGTAGTTGCCTTTTTCATCTTTTAGAAAATAATTTACTCCAAAAATTACAGGAACGATTTTTAAATCATTAGCAAAATTCAGGTGATTCTGTATATATTTTCCAATGGGGATAGATAAAAAATCCAGATTAGCCATTAAATTGAATTTTCTTATACCTGTTTTTTCCAAGGTGGCTGAGGTTGTCTCTGACTCTAAGGAAGCAGCAATTGTAACAACTCCATGCTGCCAGTTAAGGCTTTCAAATACAGGAGGCCAGGTATCTGAATCTCTTCCTCCATAAATAATCCCCCGGATTAAGACCCCATAAGGATTTTCTGTTTCTGGATCATAATTAGCCAGGGTGTTCAATCTTATTGTATAGCGAGCATTAGGATGGGAAAAAGGAATAGGATTTCCTTCTTTATCTTTTTTCCCTTCAAACCAATCTCCAGAAAAATTTCTCCCACAGGAAGGATGTTTCCTTCCGTCTCCCTGCCAGAAGACCTCGCCATCTTTTAATAAAACATTGGTAAAAATTACCTCCCCCTCTTTATTAAGTGCTTCCCAGATTAAAGGATCATCTTGAGGATTAACATCTTTAATTATTCCAAAAATCCCCCTTTCTACATTTACAGCAAACACTTTTCCTTCTCTTTTTCTTAAATAAGCAATATCATCTCCTACAATACTTTCTCCCTTTACCATACAGGTTGAGGTTTTACCACAGAAAGAAGGAAAAGCTCCTGTAAAATAAGTCCTTCTTTTCTTATCTTTATTATTTATTCCCATAACAAACATATGTTCTGCCAGCCATCCTTCTTTATCTGCTTTACGAATTGCCAGTCTTAAAGAAGGTTTTTTTAATCCCAAAGTATTTCCTGCATACTGGGTATTCAAGCTATATACAGTATTTTCTATAAAATCTATATAAATTCTTCTTTTATCTATATTTTTACTATTGTTAAACTCATCTAACTCGCCTTGAGAGTGAACATATTTGAAAAAATCAATCTCTGGATTTCTTCTAAAAATCTCATAAGCAGGTCGATAAAGAATATCCTCTGAATGAGCCACATAACTTGAATCTGTAATTTGCACAGCATAAATAGAAAATTCTGAATTAACCGGTCCTAAACATAAAAATAAAACGAACATCTCTTTATCTTGCATAATATTTTTAAGAAGCGTATAAATCTCTTTTAATCCTTTTTCTCTTTCTATACAATTTAATCCTTTCAAGAATTTATCTTTTTCTACCAAAAATTTAGTATTTTTTTTATCTCGTGCCTGATCATAAATTCCATCAAAATGCACTGTATGACCTTTAAT
>CAZBLX010000086.1:0-4324 GCA_964492865.1 uncultured Planctomycetia bacterium
AAAAAACCGGGCTGCCTTCTTTTTCGGCAGCCCGGCTATCCCTTTCTTCAGGATCCGTGGCTTTCCGCCCCCACCTTACGGTGGGTTTGGCTTTATCGTAAAGAAGTATGTATACTTTTATTATTAATTTTTTAAAGAACTTATTCTAAATTTTCTTTTCCCTAATTTTTCTCATTATCCGTGGCTTCAAGAGGTTATAAATTTATACCACAGATAATCTATTTTTTTCAAGTTTTTAAGCCAACTTTTGTTTTATTCTCGTCTGAAAATAATTCTTATTAGCATAGGAAGGATTTTATCTATATTATAACCTTAACTTGACATTTTATGTCTGATATGAAATGTCAAGTTACAACAAAAAACCTATTTCAACCTACGAGGTTGGACTAAGAAGTATAGAAATAATTGCAAAAGATTTTACCTTAAAAATACAATTCACACATAAATTCACGACCGTGAGTCTATATGTGAATTATTTTCATCATACCTAATTCTTTGATATAAAAATCTCTTATTAGATGTGGAATTGCAATGTCAATCTTGACTTTTTGAGAAATAGGAATAAAATAGAATTCTACTTTGGTGGCCCCATCGTCTAGCCCGGTTTAGGATACGTGGTTCTCAGCCACGAGGCACGGGTTCAAATCCCGTTGGGGCTACTTAGAAGTGCGGCGGTCAATTATATATTTACTCTGCGGAGATTTTTTGGCATATTCTTTCAATTCTGTCCCTCGAAAACTAACTTCAGCTACATGTTGAAATTCCCTATCTACATTATCAGTAATTCCAATTGATATAGTTAAAAACTTAAATTTTCTTTTTTTTCCTGTTCTATCTAAGGTTTCAATATAACCTTTCTCTCTATCTTTTTCATCAAAAAACTGAGGAGAAATCTTATCAAATTGATTAATTACCTCTTGTGCAATTATTTCTGCCTTTTCAGGTAAAGTAATAATTACAAAATCATCTCCACCGATATGTCCGATGAAACTGTGAGCACTTTCATGTTTTTGTGTAGCTTCCAGAAGAATCCTTGCCAATGTCTTTATAGCTTCGTTCCCCCTCTCAAATCCATAATAATCGTTTAAAGCTTTAAAGTTATCAATATCTAAATAAAGCACTGCAAATTTTTCTTTTTTTTGCATTCTTTCCTCCAGCTCTTTCGTAATAGAAACGTTTCCCGGAAGACGGGTTAAAGGATTTGCATCAAGCTGAATACGTGCTCTTCTTATAAGCATTCTTACACGAGCAAGCAGCTCAGGAGGTGAAAAAGGTTTTACCATATAATCATCAGCACCTGATTCTAATCCATATACCTTATCTTCTGTTTCTCCCTTTCCTGTAAGCATAAGAATAGGTGTATAAAGAGTAAAGATATCCTGACGCAGAATTTTACAAATTGAAGGCCCATCAATATCAGGAAGAAGATAATCTAAAATTATAAGATCTGGAGGGGACTTTTTAATTAATGAAAGTGCCTCTTTTCCTGTATAAGCCTTTAAAACACTAAACTCATCCTGTAAAGTTACTTCTATAATCTCTACAATATCTTTATCATCATCTACTACTAATACCTTAGGTTTCTCCATTTTCTAATCCTCCATCTTTCAATTTTAAAGTAAAATAAAATGTAGTTCCTTTATTCAACTGTGACTCAACCCAGATTCTCTCTTTATGAATATCAATAATTCTTCTCACTAAAGAAAGACCTAAACCCGCGCCTTTCACTTCTCTATTTACAGGATTATCAGCACGAAAAAACTCATTAAAAATTTTTTCTAAATCATCCTTGGCAATCCCGCATCCGGTATCTTCTACAGAAACTACAGCCTTTTTCTCCTTTTTTTGACAACTCACTGTTATTCTTCCTCCCGAAGGAGTAAATTTTATCGCATTATTGATAAGATTTATTAACACTCTTTCTATAAGATTTCTGTCCATATACACTTCTAAATATGGAGGTAAATTCAACTCTATCTTTATATTCTTATTATCTATCTGAGGCATTAAAAAATCAACTACATCTTTTATAAGCTGAGGTAGATCATGAGGAGCGATTTTTATTTCAATTCTTCTTGACTCAATTCGTGAAATATCCAAAAGAGTGTTAACCATATTAACCAATTTGTCCACATTTTCATCAATTTTTTTTAATCTCTCCTTTGCAGGGGGAGGAAGTTTTCCAAATTTTTCTGCCACAAGAAGAGAAGAAAATCCTTTTATAGAAGTAAGTGGAGTTCTCAACTCATGCGAAACAGATGAGATAAATTCTGACTTCATCTTACTTACTCTTTCCAATTCCTCTAAGGATTTTTTTAGCTCAAATGTTTTCTCCTTTACCTTATTTTCTAATTCTTCCCCTGCCCGATACAAAGCTTCAAAAGACCGGATATTATCCAGACAGTGTCCTAAATACATGCAGATAATGGAAAAAATCTCTTTCTCTGCTTCACTAATTCCTCGCAAAAGTCTGCATTTACTTACAACAAAAAACGCACTGATTTTTGCTCCGCTTATAACAGGACCGGCGAGAAACTCATCAAAAAATATTCTCTTTCCCTCCTTCTCAACATCTCCTTTGGGAAAATAAATAATCAAACGAGAAGTTAAAACTTTTTCTTTTAAAAGATCTTTAATTACAGACAATTCCTCTTGGGAAAACCCTACATTTATCTTTATCTCCTCCTCAGGATAAGTAATAATTGCTCCCTTCTCAAAACCCAACTCATTTATAACTTTACTATCTATTCGCCTAAAAAGCTCATCTTTATCTAAAATATTTAACGAAAAACCAATAAAATCTTTAAGAAATGATAATTTGCGAAATTTATCCTGAATCTCTTCTTGGTAAATCTTTATCTCTAAATCACTTTTAATAATCAACTTCGCCTGCTCATCTAATTCAGTAAGTTCCTTTTCTAAATTTTCTATCTTCTTCTTCAATAAAACATTTTCCCTACCCAAATATGCTCCATAAGCTAAAACTACCACAGTAATCCCAAACAGGCCAAATATCAAAATTGTAGAAAGATCAATATAACTCATTTAAAAAGAACCAAATGAAATTTTCCTTCTTCAACAGTATACTCCTTAAAATATACATCAAAATCTATACAATAATCAACATAAAACCCTACTAAAGAAGCTGAAGAAAATTTTTTCTTAAGAAACTGCAATTCTTCTTTAATTTTCTCTTTTAAAATTTTTTCTCGTAACAAAGACTCAACTAAAAAAACTACTTTTGGCGGAGAAACATTCTTTAATTCTTCCTCTATCTTCTCAAATAAAACCTCCTCTTTCAAAATCATAATATTTCCTCTTTCTCCTTCTTTAACCTTTCCCAAAAATAAAAGTGAACCATCTTCCAAAACTTTCTTTATAGAAATTAATCTATAGCCTTCTTCTCTCTTTACTCCTAAAGGATAAAGATAAAACATCTTTCTTTCTTTAAATATATCAATTTTCTCCCGCAGATATTTTTTATAAATCTCAAATGCAGGATGATTATCTATCTCTAAAATAATTCTTCTCTCAAAATCTACCTTGGTAAAAATAAAAGATTTCCCCAAAGACACAAACCCACCAATTTTTTTATGCTCACCTAATACCTCTTTATCCCACCCTAAAAGCACTACTCCTTCATTAATTTTTTTATTTATAACCTGAAAAACCCTTCTTTCTTGATCCAGAAAACCTGCACCTAAAAATCTTTCCCTTTTTCCCAAGCCAAGCTTTAAACCAATCAAAAAATCATCCAAATTTATTCTTCCTGATAAAAAAGTAGAAATGAAAGAAAATTTAGGCACATTCTTAACCAATTTTCTTAAACCCACTTCAATATCTTCACGTGTCTGTGTAGTAAGAGTGTTAAAATATATTTTTGCCCCAGGAAATACACCAGAAAGAGTAACAATACCACGGGGAAAAACTTTTCCCTCATAAATCAACAAAGGTGTATTAACACATCCTAAATATTTTGGATTAAGCATATCTACAATTAAGGAAGCTAAAAAAGGCAGCCGGTAATGGGAAGTGAAAAAAAGCAAAACAAAATCTATCTGACGTGGCAAAAAACGCTTGGTGTGTAAAGATATTTCTCTTATGGCTTCTTTCTCATCCAAACTTTCACTAAAAGCTATAGCAAATTCACTCATTTATTTTTTTCCATAAATATTCTAAATAAATCAATAGGCACAGGCACCACCAATATAGAAGACCTTTCTGAAGAAACTTCTACCAATGTTTGAAGATAACGCATCTGTAAAGCCATCGGATGATCTTTAAGCATCTGGGCTGCTTCTTTTAATCTATTTGCTGCCTGATA
>CAZBLX010000087.1:0-4215 GCA_964492865.1 uncultured Planctomycetia bacterium
ACTTATTAATAATTACAGCTCCTGGTAAATTAAAATGATAAACTAATCTTAAAACCCTTTCCATATCATGGATACCAGAAACTGTGGGCTCGGTAACAACTACAACGTAATCAGCTCCTGCCAGAGAAGAAATTACAGGGCACCCTAATCCTGGTGAACCGTCAGATAAAGCTTTCTCTTTTTTCTTTTTTTCTCCAAGATAAGTCTGGATTTCTCTCACCCAGCTGACTAATTTACCGGAGTTTTCCTCACCAGGAAAAAGTTTTGCGAAAGAAAAAGGTCCGAATCTGGTAGAAGCTAAAAAATATTCACCACAAACTTTTTTTTGTTTTTTGATAGCATCAAACTCACATACCAGACTACATGCTCCACACCCCTCACATAAAGAAGGCTCAATAAAATATCTATCTTCTTTTTTAAATACAGCCCCAAACCGGCAAACTTCTTGACACTTTCTGCAACCTTTACACTTATTACTATCTATTTCAAACTCATATCCACCAATAAAATATCCTTTCTCTTCAAGTTGAGGAGAAAAAATCAAGTATAAATCAGAAGCATCTACATCGCAATCAGAGAAAACAAAATCTTTATCTGCCAAAGCAGAAAAGCAAGCAACTAAAGACGTTTTTCCTGTTCCTCCTTTGCCACTTATAACCACAATCTCTTTAAGTTTTTTAGAAGAAGGAAATTTCTCTTGCGTTATTTTCTCAATCTTTCTTTTTTCTACTTTTTTGGGAACTTTTTTCTTTTCTGCTCTCTTAATAATTCTTTCTCCCAATTCCTCAAAAATTTTTCTATAATTATGAATTTTCTCTATCACCAATTCTCCTTGCGAATAAACCTTTGCTATTTCCAAATCATTGGGAATTTCTCCAATAATCTCTAAATTCTCCTCCTCGCAATACTTTTTTATATCTCCCTCATCAATTCCTGCCCGATTTATCAAAACTACAGGTTCCAAAGAAAGGGAACGTGCCATCTCCACAGCCAATTTTAAATCGTTAAGACCAAAAGGGGTAGGATCACTAACCAATACACATAAATCACAATCTCTTACTGTTTCCACTACAGGACAGGTAGTTCCAGGAGGAGAATCCAAAATATTAATCCCTTCATCAATATATTCTTTCACTTTTCTTACCAAACGCGGCGTCTTTGTTCCTTCGGTAATTTCTAAAATGCCAAAATAAACTTCTAAATTAGAAGTTCTTCCTTTTTTTATTACTCCAATACGTTTTTCTTCCTCCACAAATGCATCTTGAGGACAGGCTAATTTACAAGCTCCACATCCATGGCACAATTCTTTAAAAATCATCACCTTCCCTTTAATAAAAGCAAGAGCATTATAATTGCAAACCTCAATACATCTTTTGCATCCTATGCATTTTTTCTCATCAACATAGGAAGGAAGAAGTATCTTTATCTCCTCTTCACTTATAATCTCTGGTTTTAAAAAAAGGAAACCATTGGGTTCTTCCACATCACAATCAATATACCTTGTCTTATAATCTTTAGATAAAACTTTTGCTAAATTTGTGGCTACAAAAGTTTTTCCTGTTCCTCCCTTACCACTTGATATAGCTATCTTTAACCTCATCCTCCAATACCTTTTTAATCTTTTTAAAATCCTCCTCCAAAATTTTTCTCATTCCTGGATTGTAAGTTGCCACTGCCGGATGGTATAAAGGAATAACTTTTATCTTTTTAAAATAAAATACTTTTCCATGAAGACGGGAAATTCCTGATACATTTTCAAAACCAAATTTTCTCATTATATAGCGGGTAGAGAAATTCCCCAGACAACAGATTATCTCAGGTTCAATTAATCTTATCTGTCTATCTAAAAAAGGAGTGCAGGAGATTATCTCTTCCTCTTCAGGATCACGATTATTAGGAGGTCGGCACTTTAAAATATTTGTGATGTAAATTTCTCGTCTTTCTATACCTATCATATCTAAAAGCTCATCTAATACTTTTCCTGCTTTTCCACAGAAAGGAACACCTTTTTCATCTTCATTCTTTCCTGGTGCCTCTCCCACAAACATAATTTTTGCCTGAACACTTCCCTCTCCAACAACAGGATTTTTTCTTGTTTTATAAAGAGGGCATCTTTTACAATTTAAAACCTCATCTTTTATCTTTTCTAAGGAATCAAAAAACATCATTCCTCTATATATTTTTTTAATTTATTTTCTAAAAGCTCCTCCGGCAAAGCTCCCACTATCTTTTCCTGAATTCTTTCCTCTTTAAAAATCAACAGAGTAGGAATAGACATAATTCCAAAATAAGAAGCTTTTTCTTGATTCTCATCCACATTAATCTTTCCGAAAGCAATTTTCCCCTCAAACTTTTTCGCCAAATTTTCAATTGCTGGAGCCACAATCAAACAGGGAGGGCACCAAGGAGCCCAGAAATCAACTACCAAAACCTTATACTTTTTTACTGCCGAATCAAAATCAGCATCAGTTAACTCAAAAGGAGTGAAAGGATTATCCGGTAAACTCATACTACCTCCTTTTTAACCAAATACTCTTAAAGCACAGAACTTATCCCCACACATAGAACACCCTTTTCTTTTTGGATGAATCTCTTTCCCTAAATACTTCTCAAATTTTTCTCTATCGATTACAAAACTCCTCATCTTCTGCCAGTCCAGGTCTTTTCTTGCTTTAGAAATTAATTTATTTTTTAAAAATTCTTCTCTATTTCCTCTTGCCAAATCCGCAATTAAAGCGGCTATCTTTGTAACTATAACACCTTCTTTTACATCTTCCTCAGAAGGCAATCCAATGTGTTCTCGAGGAGTAACGTAACATAAAAAATCAGCTCCAAAAAAAGCGGCCAATGCCCCACCAATTCCTGAAGCAATATGATCATATCCAGCAGCTCTATCAATGGGTAAAGGTCCTAATACATAAAAAGGGGCACCTTTACATATTTTTTTCTCTAACTTAACATTTTTCTCAACTTGATGAAGAGGAATATGTCCTGGTCCCTCAATCATTACCTGAACATTTTTTGCTCTTGCTTTCTCAGCTAATTCTCCCAAAACCTTAAGTTCATAAATCTGTGCTTTATCAGTAGCATCAAAGATACATCCTGGACGCAACCCATCTCCTAAGCTTAAAGTAACATTATATTCGCGGGCAATATCCAAAATTTCATCAAAGTATTCATATAAAAAATTCTCTTTATTGTTTTTCTTCATCCAGCTAAGAATAAAAGAACCTCCACGAGATACTACAGGAATTAATCTTTTCTTAACTAATTCTAAAGCTTTACGTCTGACTCCTGCATGCACTGTAAAAAAATCTACACCTTCCTCAGCCTGTTTTTTAAAAACTTTAAGATAGGTTTTTATATCCATATTATGAGGACAACCTACCTCAACTGCTACCTGATAAATAGGAACAGTTCCTAAAGGAACAGGACAGTTAACCAACAATTTCTTTCTTATTCTGTCAATATCCTCAGATTTATCCAGTATAGTTAAATCCATCACTGTATCTGCTCCTGCCTCTATCGCTATTTTAAGTTTTCTCAATTCTTTTTTTATATCCTTAGATGCCACAGATGCACCAATATTAGCATTAACCTTTACACGCAAATCTTTCCCTATGCCTACCGGTATCTTTAAATTTTTATGATTTTTATTGGCTAAAATAACTGTATATCCCTTCTTGACATTTCTTTTTAAATTCTCTATACCTACTTTTTCTCCCTTAGCCACAAAACGAACTTCTTTTGGTGTAATCCCTTTTTTTAACTTCTCAAAAATACTCATTTTATTTATACTCTATCCCTTTTACTTTCTCTACATATTCCTTTGCAGAAATACTTGCTATTGCTGCACAACCTGAGGCAACAACAACTTGTCTTAAAGAAATATCTGTGCAATCTCCACAGGCAAAAATACCTTCCTGACTTGTCTTCATCTTTTTATCTACAATAACAAAACCATTTTTATCTAAAGCCACTGTATCTTTTAAAAACTCTGTATTAGGAACAATACCTACAAAAATAAATACACCTTGACAGGCAATTTCTTTTTCTTCTTGAGTTTGAATATTTGCTATTTTAACCTTTTCCACTCTATCTTTTCCCTCAATTTTTTTTAATACTGAACTCCATTCTATTTTTAACTGAGGAAGAGATAGTAATCTTTCCTGTAAAATTTTTGTTGCTCGCAAAGAGCTTCTTCTGTGAATAAGA
>CAZBLX010000088.1:0-4156 GCA_964492865.1 uncultured Planctomycetia bacterium
TCTCTGCGCCAGGAGTAAAAATCTTGATTGCAGAAACTACAGATTTTAAGGTCAAAAAATCTATCTGGATTCAACCTTCGTTTTATTAATTCTTCCTTTGTAAATTCTATAGGAGAAAAATACAAAATTCCTTCTTTTCTTATAAGATAATTAACAAATCTTTTATATCTTAAAAATTCCTCTCCCACCTTATAACAACAGCTTCTCAAACCCACTCCAGCAATAACACTGAATTCTTCCAGATTATTCTTTATATTCTCCAAAATCCCTCCTAAAGCTGAACGCCAGCCTAAATGAATTATTCCAATTGTATCTTCTCCATAAAAATATAAAGGCAGACAATCAGCAGTTTTTACTACCAAAACTAAATTTTTCTCTTCACTAAATAAACCGTCACCATCATATATTCCTTCTCTTTTCACATATTTTATATGAGGGGAATGAAGTTGATTAAGATAAACAAATCTTAATCTTTTATTACCTGACAGTAATAATTTAAGCTTTTTCTCAAATTCACAAATATCAAAAATATCTCTTTTGGTAAATCCACAGAAAACGTTTTTCGGAAATATATTTTCAATAATATAAATTGACTCTCTCTCAAATATCTTCATCCAGCAAGATAACCTTTTCTCTACTAAATTCTCCTTTTATTATCCTTATTTTATTTTTATTCACCCTGAAATACTCAGCCAAAAACTCAATCAATCTTTTGTTTGCCCGTCCTTTTTCTGGTGCTTCTTTAATATAAACTTTAAAAAAATCTTTTTCTTTAAAAATTTTCTCCTTTTTTGCCTTAGGAACTACTTTAACTTTTATTTTCATCTTGAAATTTCTCCAGAGAGGATAATCTAAGATGTAAAAGTTCTAATTTTTTTCTTACCTCCTCATATTTATTGAGAGCTGAACGCAAGTGATTCCCCAAAACTATATAATCTTTAAAAATACCCTCTGTCTCAATTTCTAATCTTCTTAAAGTATTGTATATATGTTTTGAGCTCTCCTCTATTTTTAAGGCTTTCATTCCCAAAAGAAGTGTCTGAAGATATACATATAAATTGTTCGGTCCAACAATAAACACTCTTTTTTTATGTGCATATTCGCATAAATCAGTCTCGGTAATAATAGAATAATATACTGCTTCTGAAGGCACATACATAAAAGAGAAATCTAAAGTCCCTTCATCAGGAAGGATATAACCTGAAGTCTCATCAATTCTTCTTTTTACACTCTCTATGAATGATTTCTTAAAACTTTCTTTCTCTGGTGCCTCTGCTTCTATATAATTGCGAAAGGACTCCAGAGAAAACTTAGCATCAATAGGTAAACTGCCTTGAGGGAGCTTAATTAAAAAATCAACACGCCTGCCACTGCGAAAGGAATACTGAGGTATAATCATCTTTTGAGGCAAAACATTTTTAAGAATATTCTCAAGAAGCGTCTCCCCCAGTATTGCTCGTTTTTTTGTTGGTTTTAAAATATCATAAAAAGACTTTGTAAAATTTAGAATTTGAGAGCTTTCCTGATTAATATTGCCTATCTCTTTATAAAGTTGATTTAAATGTTCGGTTAAATTCTTTTGGGTAAGAAAAAAATTGTTTTGTATTTCAGAAATTTTTTTATCTAATTCTTCTTTTAAAACCTCAAGATTCTCTTTAAAAATTGAATCCCGCCTTTTGTAAAAGATATAGAGGAAAACAAGAAAAATAATAATAAAGAAGAATAAAAGAAGGAAATGGAGGAAGGAGATCATTTTCTCTTTGTCAATTTCTTTACTGTCTCCAGAATCAAACTCGGCTCAACCATTCTTCCCTCACCATATTTTCCTGAAGCTAATTCTCCTTTTTGGGGTTTTAAAATTATATATCTTTTTATCTTCTCCAACTTTTTTAAATTCTCTTGAGTAATCGGATTTTTCCACATATTCTCATCCATTGCCGGAGCAAGAATTATCTTTATTCGGGGAGGTAGAGCCAAGATTAAAGTAGTTAAAAGATTATCACAAATACCATGTGCAATTTTAGATAAAGTATTACAGGTTAAGGGAGCAACTATACAAAGATGACACCACTCAGCCAAGGAAATATGTTCCAATTCTTTTTTTCTTTCTTTAAACATATCTACATATACAGGATTTCCCGAAAGAGTTTCAAAAACTAAAGGAGTAATAAAATGAGTTGCATTAGGTGTCATAACTACTTTAACAGAAAACTTCTCTTTTTTAAGAAGACGAATCAGATAACAGGTTTTATAAGAAGAGATACCTCCACAAACACCCACAATGATATTTGTCTTCATTCTTGCTTAAACTTCTACATAATTATCCTTTATAAAATTTTTATACCATTTTTCATAAATTTCTGGAGAGACCAGGTGAATTTGAAAAGGGCTATCAGAAAAATTTTTCACCAGTTTCTTTTTTAATCTAACTTGTGCAGAAAAATCAAAAGGAATTCTTTTGCTTATAACCAAAATATCTATATCACTATCAGGAAGATAATCTCCTCTAATAACAGAGCCAAAAACTAAAACTCTCGTCTTGGAAAAAATCTTTTCTGCTCTTTTCTTAATTAGTCTTGCGAATTTTAAATAATCTTTAAAATATTTTTCCCTTCTCTCTAATTTATCTGCACGCAACTTATATAAACTTAACCTTTCCTTCATTTTCTAATATTTTTACAATCTTTAAAGAAATTTTTATTACTGCTTCTGCCTCCTCTTTAGTAAATTTGCGAGGATAGTATCTACTGACAATATAAGCATCTTCTATCTCTTTTATAGAAAGCAAATTTTTTTTATAAAAATTCTTTAATTTTTTTGTATTATAAATCTCACCTACTATCTCTATTAGCTCGCTAATATAATGTGTTTTAGGAAAATCTCCTGTTTTTAAAGCAATTAAATACTTAAGCCATAGCTGTATCGCTTGTTCGAAATCCAAAACACACAAATTATATCTTTTCTTTTGAAAATCTTCAAAGCCCCTCTCCCAAAATTCTTTTCCTCTCTCTTTTAAAAATTCTACCTCTTTCCTCACTTTTCATTAAATTTATCATATTATTGGCTGGAAGGCAAATATTTTGATTTAAAAATTAAGAAGAGGATTGTTTTTTCTTTCTTTCCTCAATTATTTTTTCTGCTATCTGAGGAGGGACTATCTCATAACGAGAAAATTGCATTGTGTAAACTGCTCTTCCGCTACTTAAAGAACGGATAGCTTCTGTATAACCGAATAGTTCTGCTAAAGGAGCTTCAGCCAAAATAACTTTTTGCATTCCCTGCGTCTCTATATTAAGGACTTTTCCTCGTCGGGCACATAAATTTCCCACAATATTACTTAAGTATTCCTCAGGAGTAAAAATCTCAAGCTTCATATAAGGCTCAAGTAATAAAGGTTCTGCCTTAAGAAAAGCTTCTCTAAAACCGATACTGGCAGCTAATTTAAATGCTAATTCTGACGAATCAACCTCATGATAAGAACCATCAAAAAGAATCACTTTAATATCTGTTACCGGATAACCGCACAAAGGTCCCTTTTTCATTGCTTCACGAAATCCCTTCTCCACTGCAGGAATAAAAGAGGCTGGAATCACTCCTCCTTTAATTCTATCCTCAAACTCAAAACCTTTTCCTCTTTCAAGAGGAAGAATCTCAAAAATAACATGTCCGTATTGACCACGTCCACCAGTCTGTCTTATGTATTTGCCTTCTGCCTGTGCAGGTTTAGAAATCGTCTCTCTATAGGCTACCTGAGGTCTTCCTACTTCTGCATTAACTTTAAATTCTTCTTTTAATCTATCTACCATAATCTCTAAGTGTAACTCTCCCATTCCGGAAAGAATAATCTCCTTTGATTCCTGATCTGTCTCCACACTAAAGGTAGGATCTTCCTCAACAAGTTTAGCTATAGCTTTACTTAATTTATCCTGATCCTGACGAGAATTGGGCTTGATACTGATAGAGACAACCGGTTGAGGAAATTCTATTTTCTCCAAAAGTATAGGATGTTCTAAATCAGAAAGTGTATCACCTGTAGTGGTATTTGTTAATCCTACCGCAGCAGCAATATCTCCAGCATAAATCTCTGTGCGATTCTCTTTTTGATTGGCATGCATCTGTAGAATTCGACCTACCCTTTCTTTCTTATTCTTGCTCA
>CAZBLX010000089.1:0-4144 GCA_964492865.1 uncultured Planctomycetia bacterium
TGGGGCAAGAAAAGCGTATTAAGAAAAGTTATAAAATTTGCGTAATTGGTTGTGGACATGTGGGATTGGTTACTGCAGCCTGTTTGTCTGAATTAGGACATAAAGTTTTTGGTGTGGATAGTGATAAAGAAAAGATTAAAAATTTAAATAGACTTAAAATTCCTTTTTATGAACCCCAACTTGAAGAATTGGTTAAAAAAAATTTCAAGAAAGGCAGACTTAAATTTACTGCTTCTATATCCGGAGCAGTTAAAGATTCAGAGGTTATATTTATTGCTGTAGGCACACCTTCAAATCCGGATGGTTCACCAGATTTAACCGCAATAGAGAAAGTCTCCTGCCAAATTGCTTATAATTTAAATTCTTATAAATTAATTGTGGAGAAATCTACTGTTCCTGTTCAGACAGGAATTAAGGTGAAAGAGACAATTCTGCGTTTTCGTAAAAATAAAGCCTTTTTTGATGTAGCCTCAAATCCTGAATTTTTAAGAGAAGGAAGTGCTGTTTATGATTTCTTTTATCCGTCAAGAATTGTAATTGGTGTGGAGTCAAAAAAGGCAGAGAAAATTTTAAAAGAGATTTACGCACCTTTAAAGACAAAAATTATTGTTACCGATATTAATACTGCCGAGATTATAAAACATGCCTCCAACTCCTTTTTAGCAACAAAAATATCTTTTATAAATGCTATTTCCAGAATTTGTGACCTTACTGGAGCAGATGTAAAGAAAGTATCAGAGGCAATGGGGTTAGATCCGCGAATTGGTAAAGATTTCTTAAATGCAGGAGTTGGCTGGGGAGGAAGTTGCTTTCCCAAGGATTTAGAAGCATTTATTTATATTGCAAAAAAATTAGGTTATGATTTTAATCTTCTTAAAGAAGTTAAAAGGATAAATCAGGAACAGAGAATTTATTTTGTAGAAAAAATTAAAGAACATCTCTGGATTCTTAAAGATAAAAAAATATCTGTTTTAGGGCTGTCTTTTAAACCCAATACTGATGATTTGAGAGAAGCACCTTCAATAGAGATTATCAATTATCTTTTAGAAGAGAAGGCAAAAGTTGTAGCTTATGATCCTCAAGCAATTGGGGAGGCGAAAAAAGTATTTAAAGGGAAAAAAATAAAATTTGCTCAAAATATATATGAAGCAGCCAAATCTTCAGATTGTTTATGCTTTTTAACTGAATGGGATGAATTTAAAAATATAGATTTTAAAAAAATTAGAAAACTTATGCATCTTCCTTTGATTGCTGATGGAAGAAATATGTTTGAGAGAAAAGATTTAGAAAAATTAGGATTTATTTATATTGGTGTGGGAAGATGAAGGGAATTTTTAATTCATTAAAAGAAAAAATAGAGAAAAAAGAGGCAAAGATATGTATTATAGGTTTAGGTTATGTGGGACTTCCTCTTGCTTCAGCATTTTTAAAGAAAGGTTTTTTTGTTTATGGATTAGATACGAATGTTTCTCGTATAAGACGCATCAGGAAAGGAATAAGTTATATTGTTGATGTGGATTTCAACCTTCTGCTTTCTTTTATTAAAAAGAATAAATTTTTTCCCACCACAAAAAAAGAAATTCTTTCTTCTGCAGATATAATAATTATCTGTGTTCCTACTCCTTTAAAAAAAGTAAAAATTCCCGATATTTCTTATATTATTCAGGCTGCTTCAACAATAAAAGAACATTTAAAAAAAGGACAATTAATTATTTTGGAAAGCACCTCTTACCCAACAACAACAAAAGATGTGGTTCTTCCTATCCTTAAAAAATCTGGACTGAATGAAGAGGAGTTTTTTTTATGTTTTTCTCCTGAAAGAGTTAATCCCGGTGATAAGAAATTTAAATTAGAAGATATTCCCAAACTTGTAGGAGGAATAAACAAAGAATCTACAGATTTAGCCAAGCTTTTGTATTCACAAATTATAAAAAAAGTATACCCTGTCTCTACTCCAGAAATAGCTGAGACCGCTAAATTATTGGAGAATACCTTTCGTTTAGTAAATATTGCTTTAGTAAATGAATTTGCTCTTTTATGTAATAAATTAGGAGTTGATATATGGGAAGTAATCAAGGCAGCAAAGACTAAACCTTTTGGATTTATGGCTTTCTGGCCAGGACCGGGGATAGGCGGAGAATGTATCCCTCAGGATCCTTTATATTTATCTTGGAAAGCTAAAAAAATAGGTTTTAAGACAAAGATGATTGATTTAGCCTCTTTTATTAATCATTATATGCCTAAGCATGTAGTAAATAGAGTTTTAAAACTTCTTGGTGAAAGAAAAATAACTTTAAAAAAAGCAAAAATTTTAATTTTGGGGGTAACTTACAAAGAAGATGTTAAAGATTTAAGAGAGTCTCCTGCTTTAGAGATAATTGAGGAATTTAAAAAAAGAAAGATAAAAGTTGATTATTTTGATCCTTTAATTCCTTATTTAAAAATTGGTAGTCTGAATATGAGAAGAATAAAATTTAGTTTATCTAAGATAAGTGAATATGATTGCATAATAATTGTTACCGCACACACCAATATTGATTATGAAGAGATTCAGAAAAAAGCTAAATTGATTTTTGATACACGTAATGTATATGATAAAAAGTTTGAAAATGTAGTAAGGCTTTAGATGGATTTGAAAGGAGAAAAAATTCTTGTTACCGGAGGCTGTGGATTTATCGGTTCTCATATTGTAGATAGATTAATTGAAGAGGGTGCTTCTGTTTTTGTTATAGATAATCTTTCAAAAGGAAAAATAGAAAATATAAAGCATAATCTTAAAAGAATAGAATTTATAAAAGAAGATTTAAAAAATGAGAAGATTTTAGATAAAGTTCTTAAAGAGGTGGATTATGTGTTTCATGAAGCAGCGTTGGTAAGTGTTCCTGAATCAGTTAATAATCCTTATCTTTATCATGAAGAGAATGCAACCACTACCTTGAAACTTTTTCTTAAAGCAAAAGAGAATAAAATAAAAAAAATAATTTATGCTTCCTCAAGTTCTGTTTATGGAGAAAGATTTAGTTTCCCTGAGAGAGAAAAAGATTTGCCTTTACCTGAATCCCCCTATGGAGTGACAAAACTTTTGGGCGAATATTATGCCTATGTTTTTTCCAGAATATATAAACTAAATATTGTCTCTTTGCGTTATTTTAATGTTTATGGAGAAAGACAACCTTTAAATAGTCAATATGCAATGGTAATTCCTAAATTTATTGTCTCTTTTTTAAAAAATGAATCTCCTCCTATTTATGGAGATGGAGAGCAGGAGAGAGATTTTGTTTATGTTAAAGATGTGGTAGAGGCAAATATATTAGCTTTAAAGAGAGAGAATATAGAGGGAGAAGTTTTCAACATTGGCAGTGGTCGTTCTTTTTCTATAAATTATCTTTTCAATCTTTTAAAAGAAATTATGCAGAAAGACATAAAACCACAATATCTTCCTCCACGAAAAGGAGATGCAAGAAAGACTTGTGCGGATATTGAAAAAGCAAAAGAGCTTTTAGGATGGGCACCGAAATATGATTTTTGTGAAGGGTTAAAAAGAACAGTAGCCTGGTTTAAGAAGAAATTTGCTGAATAATGAGAATTCTTATTACCGGAGGCTGTGGATTTATCGGTTCTCATTTATGTAAAAGATTTTTAGAAAAAGGTTACTCAGTTATCTGTGTAGATAATCTCATTACCGGCTTGCAGGAAAACATTAAGGAATTTTTAAGTTTTTCTAATTTTAAATTTATAAATCATGACATATCTCAACCTTTATATATTTCTGAGGAAATAGATTGGGTTTTTCATTTTGCCTCTATTGCCTCACCTTTCTATTATTTAAAATATCCTATAAAAACATTAAAAGCAGGGATTTTGGGAACTTATAATTGTTTAGGAATTGCAAAAGAGAAAAAGGCAAAGTTTTTTTTAGCCTCAACAAGTGAGGTTTATGGTGATCCTGAGGTTCATCCTCAAACTGAGGAGTATAACGGAAATGTAAATATAGTGGGGATGCGTTCCTGTTATGATGAATCAAAAAGAGCCTCAGAAAGTTTAGTTTATGCTTATATGCGTAAACATAATTTAGATGTGAGGGTAGCACGAATTTTTAATACTTACGGACCAAAGATGAGATTGGATGATGGAAGGGTGATTT
>CAZBLX010000090.1:0-4100 GCA_964492865.1 uncultured Planctomycetia bacterium
CAAAAGATAAATTAAAAAGAAATCTTCTCATCCGTCTTTTTCCAGAATATTCCTCTCTTTATCTTCACATTTCTTATATTACTATTAATCTTATCCACTTCCAGCAGGTATACTTTGTTATTTCTTTTAAAAATTATCTCCCAAAAAGCTTGTTTATCCTTCAAAGAGACTATTTTACCCTTTAATTTAAAATTAATAAAATGTTCTATTCCTTCAGGAGTAAGTCTTCTTTTTATAAGCTTTCTTTCTTTGTCCGTTATTCTTACAGTAAAGTAGCCCAAAGGAGATAGAAAGTCAAACTCCCAACCATTTTTCCAGCTATTGACTCCTCTCTCAGCACTAACTGAAATTCCATATTCTGCTAACAATTTTTTTGCTTCCTCTAAACAATAAGCTTTCTGTAACTGAGAAGTGTGGGTCATTTTTCCTTCTTCGTCAACGGTTATACGAATATCCCACTGGAAAGATACAAAATTTAAGAACCACTTTCCTTCTTTAAATTCTTTTTTTACCAGAGAGAATTTGCCTTCTTTCTCTTTTAAAATTTTTAATATTTCCCTATATGCTAATCTTTCTACTTCATCAGAAGAGACAATTTCTTTTGTGACTGCCTCACCAGTTTCTTCATCAACGATGATGAGTAAACCTGAAGAATAATAAAAATGCCAGGCGCCTTTAAATTTTTTTACCATAAAAGGTTCTTCCTGAGTTATCTCTTTAGCAATCTGATAAGCTTTTTTTTCTGTAAGAAGTCTCTTTTCTGTTAGTATTCTTCCTGATTTTTTACTTATACGCAACAAATACAGTTGATCTTTATCTTGGTAACTTACGGTATAAAAAAATAATCCTTCTTTTATATCCTTTTTATCAATTTTTAAATGAGGATACTCCTTTTTTATCTCTTCTATAATTTCTTCTTCCTTAAGCAGAGGATATTTAATCTTTACCTCTTGAGTAATTATATCCACAAATGCCTCAAGTATCTTTCCTCTAAACTGTAGAAGAAATTTCCATCCTACAGCAATATCTTTTTCTTTTGTCACTATATGAGCATTTTTTACCCGAACTCCTATTTTTTCACTAATGTGATTCAATACCTCCCAACGGTTTATCTTGACGGGAGCCGGTCTAATTAAAGAGACTTTTTTAGAAATTTCTTCCCAGCGAGGATGCACTTCTTTATCTACTAAATTTACTACTTTCTCTCTTGTATCTCTTTCTACAACCACAGGAATGTTCACTTTAGAATAGATGCCCTCCTCTTTAATATGTTGAGTAACTCTTCCTAAAGGGTCATGATGTAAGAAATCCACTTTCCATTGAGCTACCGCAGTTCTGGCAATAATTAACTGGACATTTTTAAACTGGATCTCAAAAGGCAAAATATTTTCTCTTGCTAATTCTTCTAAAAGAAGTTTTATTGCTTCTTCTGGCTCTTTATCTAATACAAAAGGAGCTATTTCTTTTCCAAACTGAAATTTTTCAAAAATAACTTCAGGAATCAGAATTTGCTGAGTAGAGGTGACTTCTTTCTCTTCTCCTATATAAAAAGCACGAAAATTAGATTTTACCTCCTCTTCCATTAAAGAGGAGTAAAGAGGGCTTTCTATTACTTTATGAAAACTGCCTAACCATCTTTCTTTGAACAAAATTACCTCTTGGGAAAGTTTCAGGAGAAATTCACAAGAGCGAGGAAAATCAAGTAAAGTGGGAAGGTCTTTAAATTCTGTATTCATTTTTTTTACTTCTTCTAAAAACTTCTTTTTTCTTTCTTCTTCTAACTTCCCTATAGCCCAAATTCTACATTTTTTTATCCATTCATAATCATCTTCATTAAATTGATTGGCAACCAAAAGACAACTTACCCCGTAATTTCTTGCCTCTCTTAAAAAGAAATCTAAAAGATGAGAAATTTTTTTGTCTTTAATTTCCTCTATCCTATCAATACAAAATACTAAATTGAAAGAGGCTTTATTTTTCTTCATCCATTTATAGATTTCATAAATTATATGAGAAAGAATAAACTTGCGGTCAAAATTTTCTAAATTAGTAAAACTTATCACACTAATATAGCTTTTGTCTCCAAAATATTTTCCTGTTAATAAATCTAAATCCAAAGGAGCTCCTATTTCTTTTATTTTCTTCTTTTTTTCTAATAAAAATTTCCCTAATTTTTGAACAAATTCTTGTTTATTTTCCAGAGAAGCCTTTATTTCCTGAGGAGGATTTTGTAAAACCTCAAGAAATTCAATTATCCCCTCTCTTTTTTTAAAATCAAATCTTTCTCCTGCATAACTAATAAGTTGAGATAGAAATTCTTTTTCCTCTTTGCATTCTTTTTGAGGATAAAGATGATTAGTTATTAGATCAGAAAAGAAGTCAGAGAAAAACTTAAATTTTTCATCTTCTTGAGGAATTTCAGGAAGTAGAGGAAAAATAAGGGGAATACCTTCATTAGAATAAGGGGTAAAAATTGCTACTTTCACTTTTTCTTTTAACCGAAAAATAAAATCTTCTTTTAATCCAAATTTTTCCAATTGTTCTTGATTAAATTTTAATTTTTCTTTAAAAGAAGCAAAATATGATGAAGAATTTATTTTTTCCTCATCTAAATAAAAAGCTAAAGAAGCAATATCACCTTTTATATCAATAAAAAGAGAAGGAATATTCTTTAGTCCACATTCTTCAGCGATTATTTTTGCCAAGACAGTTTTGCCACAGTTGTAATCAGCATAGATAAAGAGATGATTTAGGATTTTTTCTAAAGGGAGGAAAAATTTTACTGAAAGCGTTAAATCCTTAAAAGGTAATCTATTTCCTAAAAATAAACTCTCAAATTCTCCTCCCACCTGTCTTATTTTAATGAAGTAATTACATTAAATCAAGCATTTTGATTAGGATTAGTAGAGAGTTAAAATCTTTATAAAGAAGCAATGTTTGATTTGTGATTTAGAGCCTATTCACTTAGGGGGCAGAAAATATAATTTTCTTAGAATTTCAATAATCCAGTGTAAAAAATATTTGGAAAAAATTAAAATTTGTTGTAAAATTTTTCCTTATATGAGAGAAAAAAGAAAATTTTTAAGATTTCCTGTCTCTCTCAGTATAAAAGTAGAGGAGGAGAAAGGCTATCAAGGAGAAGTAAGGGATTTTTCTCGTGGCGGAGTAAAGTGTTTCTTTAAAGAGTTTGATTATCCACCACAAACAGTGGTGAATTTTAAGATACAAAGACCGGACAGAGATATTTTTGTTCCTTTTAAAGGAGAAGTGGTTTGGAAAAGAAAACTTTCTTCAGGATGGGAAGTGGGAATAAATATAAAAGAATTTTCTCCCCTTTTTAAGAGTGAAATTTTAGAATTTGGATATACGAGGTGGTTAAATAATAAATATGGTAGTAAATAGGATTGTTTACATTTTGCCTCTTTTTGGAATTTTAGGGATTCTTATTGCCCTTTTTATTTATTTTTCTATAAAAAGAAAAAATGAAGGTTCTCAAAAGATGAAGGAAATTGCCTCGCAAATTCATGAAGGAGCTTTGGTCTTTTTAAAAAGAGAATATAAAATAATTATTCTTTTTGCTATTGTGGTATTTTTTATTCTATTAAGATTCCTAAATTTAGGAACAGCATTAGCGTATGTGGCGGGAGCTTTCTCCTCCATGCTTGCTGGATTTTTTGGAATAAAAGCAGCTACACGTTCAAGCAGTCGCACAACACAGGCAGCAATTGAGGGAGGCACACCCTTTGCATTAGAGGTAGCTTTTTTAGGAGGCTCAGTTATGGGAATATCAATTGCCAGTTTGGGACTTTTAGGAGTAAGTCTTATCTATATTCTTACGAAAAACTCCTCCATCATTAATGGATTTGCTATGGGAGCCTCTTCTGTAGCTTTATTTGCACGAATTGCAGGAGGGATTTATACAAAAAGTGCAGATATCGGTGCAGATTTGGTGGGTAAGGTTGAAGAAGGAATTCCTGAAGATGATCCTCGCAATCCTGGTGTGATTGCTGATAATGTAGGGGATTGTGTAGGAGATACAGCAGGAATGGGAGCAGATTTGTTTGAATCTTATGTAGGTTCTGTTGTGGCAACGATTGCTA
>CAZBLX010000091.1:0-4061 GCA_964492865.1 uncultured Planctomycetia bacterium
GAGGAAGTTTTTTAGAATAATCTCTTGGTTTAGGACCAAAAACAATACCTCCTCCTCGCCATAAAGGTGAACGGATAGAACCAACACGAGCTCGTCCTGTTCCTTTCTGAGGCCAAGGTTTTCTTCCACTTCCCTTTACTTCGCCCCGTGTCTTTGTAGAAGCCAGCCCTCGTCTTTGATTGGCCAAATAAGTAACTACTGCCTGATAGATAAGGGCATGATTCACTTTTCCATCAAAAATTTTTGGATTTAACTCTATCTCTTCAACTATTTTGCCTTCTTGATTCCAAACTTTAAGTTTTGTCATTTCTTAACTTTCTTTATGTGGACTATTGTCCCTCTATATCCAGGAATAGCTCCTTTTATAAAAAGCAATTGTTTCTCTTTATCTACCTTTAAAATTTTTAAGTTTTTCACTGTGCGATATTCACAACCTGTATGTCCCGGCATATTATGTCCTTTAACAATCCTTCCCGGAAATGTAGAAGCACCTGCAGAGCCAATACGGCGATGTGTCATGGAACCATGAGTTTTAGGTTGCCCACTCCAGTTATGGCGCTTCATACCTCCTTGGAATCCTTTTCCTTTTGTTTTGGCTCTTACATCAACAAGTTCTCCCTCGGAAAAAATCTCAATTCCCACTTCTTTCTTAACCTCCACATTTTCCTCCGGCTCTACTTCTTTAATCACTGTATAATAATCTTTAATCCCTAATTTATTAAAGTATCCTAAAATTGGTTTTTTCATCTTTTTCTTTTTATTTTCAGGAAGTTTAAAACAGCCTATTTTAACTCTTTCTTTTGTAGGATAAACTACCTTTTCCAAGATACAAACAGGTTTCACCTCAACCAAAGTTGTCGCTACTTGATTCCCTTCCTCGTCAAAAATATGGGTCATACCAATCTTTTTCCCTAAAATCTCTCTAATCATCTTTTACATTTTCTGAATTATCTCTACACTCACACCTCCGGGAAGATTTAATTTTCTTAAAGCATCAATCGTCTTAGGAGTAGGATTATCTAAATCAACTATTCTTTTATGTATCGCTAACATAAATTGTTCTCTTGACTTCTTATCAATATTTGTTGAACGATTCACCGTATAAATTTTTTTCTTTGTAGGTAAAGGTATAGGACCATTTACTTTTGCTCCTGTCCGTAAAGCTACCTCCACAATATCCTGAGCAGATTGATCCAAAAGACGATGATCAAATGCTTTTAATTTAATTCTTAACTTAAGCATAGAAAAAATCTCTCTTTAAAATTTTCTCAGGAAATTCTAAAATTTAATCCATTTTTTATTCAATAATTTCGGTAACTACTCCTGCTCCTACTGTTCTTCCTCCTTCACGAATAGCAAATCTTAATTCTTTCTCGATTGCTACTGGCTGTATAAGCTCAACTTGTATTTCCACATTATCTCCTGGCATAACCATCTCTACACCTTCAGGAAGTTTAATGGTTCCGGTAACATCAGTGGTACGAAAATAAAATTGTGGTCTATAACCTGAGAAAAATGGAGTATGTCTTCCTCCTTCTTCCTTCTTTAATGCATAAATCTGAGCTTTGAATTTAGTATGAGGAGTAATTGTTCCTGGCTGAGCAACCACCATACCTCTTTCTACTTCATCCTTCTCAACACCTCTCAAAAGCAATCCCACATTATCTCCGGCAACTCCTTCATCTAAAATTTTACGAAACATCTCCACGCCTGTAACTACAGTCTTTTTTACTTCAGGAGCCAATCCTACCAGTTCTACTTCATCTCCAACTTTTATCTTCCCTCTCTCAATTCTTCCTGTAACTACCGTTCCACGTCCAGAGATAGAGAATACATCCTCAACTGCTAAAAGAAATGGCTTATCCACATCCCTTTTTGGTGTAGGAATATACTCATCCACAGCTTTAAGTAAATCTAAAATAGGCTTGCAATTAGGACAATCATCTTTTCCACAACCACATTCCATTGCTTTCAAAGCTGAACCTTTAATCACAGGAACTTCATCTCCAGGAAACTCATATTTGGAAAGAAGATCTCTTACTTCTACCTCAACTAAATCAATTAATTCTTTATCATCCATCTGATCAATTTTGTTGATAAACACAACGATTGCAGGAACATTAACCTGTCTGGCTAAAAGAATATGTTCTCTTGTCTGAGGCATAGGACCATCAGTTGCGGCAACTACCAGAATTGCTCCATCCATCTGAGCAGCCCCAGTAATCATATTTTTTATGTAATCTGCATGTCCTGGACAATCAATATGAGCATAGTGACGTGCATCTGTCTCATACTCAACGTGAGCAATATTAATTGTTAAACCTCTTTCCTTCTCTTCAGGTGCCTTATCAATATCCTCATACTTTAAAGCCTGAGCTTTGCCTCGTGAAGCTAAAATTTTTGTAATTGCACTGGTTAAAGTAGTCTTTCCATGATCAACGTGTCCAATAGTACCAATATTAACATGTGGTTTTGTCCTTACAAACTTCTCCTTAGCCATACCCACCTCCTCCTTTTATCCATTATTTTCCTAATATCTTCATTACTAAATCTTCAGGAACCTTCTCATAATATAAAGGCTCTATTGTATAAGAAGCTCTTCCCTGTGTCAAGTTCCTTAAAATATCTGCATAATCAAAAATTTCTGCTAATGGAACTTCACTTTTTACTACTTTAATATTTTTCCTCTCCTCAATAGAAGTAATCTTTGCCCTTCTTGAATTTAAATCTGCAATCACCTGACTCAAGTAATCAGGAGGTGTAATAACCTCCAATCTCATAATTGGCTCTAAAAGAATAGATCCCGCCTTCATCAGCCCCTCTTTAAATGCTTTCTCAGCAGCAATTTTGAATGCTATAGGAGATGAATCAACCTCATGATAAGAACCATCTACTAAACTAACTTTAACATCTGTAACTGGATACCCTGCCAAAATCCCGGCTTCTGCAGAAGAATAAACACCTTCTTTAACTGCAGGGATAAATTCACGAGGAATAACCCCTCCTTTTATCTTGCTTTCAAATATAATTCCTTCTCCTTTCTCTGCTGGTTGCATAACTAAAACTACATGACCGTATTGACCTCGTCCTCCTGTCTGCTGGATAAACTTACCTACTGCTTCAACTTTACGCGTAATTGTTTCCCGATAAGCAACATAAGGTGTTCCTACCTTTGCCTCCACACCAAAATCTCGCAAGAGTCTATCTACCATTATCTCTAAATGTAACTTTCCCATACCAGAAATTATATTCTGTCCGGTTTCTTTATTATAACTTACCCTAAAAGAAGGATCTTCATCTTCTAATTTTTTTAAAGCCAGAATTAACTTCTCCTGGTCTTTTTTTGTTTTCGGCTCAATAGCTAAAGAAACTACCGGTTCAGGAAAATGTATCTCTTCAAGAAGTAAAGGAGAATCAATATCGGTTAAAGTGTCACCTGTAGTTGTATTTTTAAAACCAACAAAACAAATAATATCACCAGCCTTTGCCTCACTTACTATTTCCTGACGATTAGCATGCATTCTTACAATCTTGTTAATCCTTTCCTTTTCTCTTTTGGTAGCATTAAATACTTCGCTTCCTGTTTTCACCTTTCCGCTATATACACGTGTATAAAATAGCTTCCCTACAAAAGGGTCGGTAAATACCTTAAAACACAAAGCACAAAATTTTTCATTTTCACATATCCTTCTTTCAACAGTTCTTGCTTGATAATCAAAACCTCTGATAACCTTTAAATCCCTGGGTGAAGGAAGCCAATTAACTATTGCATCTAAAAGTGGCTGGATCCCCCTGTTTTTTAAAGCACTACCGCAGAGAACCGGGATTAATTGATTGCTGATTACATATTTTCTTATTGTTTTTACAATCTCCTCTTCTGAAAAACTTTCTCCTTCCACAAAACGATGCAGAATTTCATCATCAAGCTCAGCCAACTTCTCAATCAATTTATCACGATAAAACTCTACCTTTTCTTTCAAAGAATCCGGAATCTTTTTATATTCCCATTCTAATCCCAATTCATCTTTATAATAAATTGCTTTATTTTTTATCAAATCTAT
>CAZBLX010000092.1:0-4027 GCA_964492865.1 uncultured Planctomycetia bacterium
AAGATATTACTTTAAAAAGGCTTTATCTTGAATATATGGAGAAGATTTTAAAAAAGGCAGGCAAAAAATATATTATTGATGAGAAAGAAAAATCAATTTTACCCCTGCTGCAGTTAGAAAAATGAGAAAGATAGTTATTTTTTTAATTATTCTATTTTTCTTTATTCTTCTTCTTATTCAAAGCTCACCTTTCTATATTCTTCCTGAAGGGAAGCAAGTCGTAATTACCCAGTTTGGAAAACCTAAAAAGGTTGTTAAAGAAGCTGGACTTCACTTTAAAGTTCCTTTTATCCAAAAAGTTAATTATTTTGAGAAAAGAATACTTGCCTGGGATGGATACCCTACTCAAATTCCTACCAAAGACAAAAAATATATCTGGGTGGATACGACCGCACGCTGGAGAATTGCTGATCCTTTAAAATTTTTCCAGACAGTGGTTAATGAGGAAGGGGCGCAAGCCCGTTTGGATGATATAATTGATGCTGCTGTAAGGGATGTGGTTACTTCCCATAATTTAATTGAAATTGTTCGTTCTTCCAATCGTATTGTTGAAGAATTTGAAAAAAGAAAAAATAAAGGTAATGAAGAAAAAACTCCTGAAAGTATAAAAGAAGGAAGAGACAAGATGCGTGAGGAAATAATTAAAATAGCTAAACAAATTCTTCCTCGCTATGGTATAGAGCTTATTGATATAAGGATAAAAAGAGTAAATTATGTAGAGGAGGTAAGAAGAAAAGTTTATGAACGCATGATTGCTGAACGCAGACAGGCAGCAGAAAAATATCGCTCTCAGGGAAGAGGAATTAAGGCAGAGATTGAAGGAAGAACCGAGAAAGAATTAAGAATGATAATCTCTCAAGCCTATAAAAAAGCGCAAAAGATAAAAGGAGAAGCAGAGGCAAAAACTAACCAGATTTATTCTCAGGCATATTCTCAAGATCCAGAATTCTTTTCTTTCTTAAAGACTCTAAAGACTTACCAGAATACAGTAGATAAAAACACAACCCTTCTTCTTTCTACTGATTCAGACTACTTTAAGTATCTTAAAAGATTTCTACAAAAAAATCCTCCAAAATAATTTTTTGAGTCTATTTAACCTGCAGGATGAAAGGAACGTAGGAATAGCTTGCAACAATTTACCTTAGAACACAATTCACACATAAATTCACGATCGTGAACTTATATGTGAATTAAAATTTTGCCTTTGAAAGAGAATAGTCAGAAATAAAATTCTATGTTATAATTTTTGTGGAAAAGTAATAGTGCAAGTGAAATTTAAAAAGATGAGAAAAGTATTATTTTTCTTTATCTTTTTTTCTTTTCTCTTCTCTTTTTTTTCTTATCCAAAAAATAAAAAAGATTTTCAGCCCTTCTATGCACAGATAGAATTAAAAAATGGAAATACTCTTGAAGGAGAAATTTTAAAAGAAACAGATGAATATATACTTTTAAGTATTTTAGAAGGAAAGGGAAGAACGAAGATAAAAAAAGAGAGGATAACTTCTATCAGACGAATAAAAAGAGAACCTAAAAAGACACTTTCAACATTAAAGAAAGAATCCACGCAGATCGAAAATAAAATTTTCTCCTACAAAAAAGAGATGAAGAAGATATTTACTAAGGGAATGAGGAAAACTTTACCTCAGATAATAATATTTATCCTATCAGGACTTTTTGTTTTCCTATCCTTTCTTATTCTCATCTTCAAAGCGCCCCATAGACCTTTAGGAGTAAAATTAATATGTTTTTTTGAAGGGATTTTTCTTTCACTTGCTTTTCTTTATCTTCTTATACTTTCTTCATTTGCTTTAAATGACGTCATTTATACTCTAAAGGGGAGATTTTTTTATTTTATTTTTGTATGGGCTTTACATCTTCTTCTAATTATCTCTTTATTTTTTCTTTTTCATTTAAGAAATTGGGCAAGAAGAATTTATTTAATCTGTTTAGGTGTATTCTTTATTTATAATATACTCTGTATTGCTTTTCAAAAGGAATTTCTTAAGGAATATAGTCAGGCAATGATAAAAAAGAGACATACTCAAGAAATAAAAAGTGAAAAGTTAATTTCTCTTCCTGTTAAAAAAGAAAAATTTCCTTGGATAGAATATCTTGTAAGAGGAGGAATATATTTTCTATTTTTTTTATATCTTTTAAGACCTAAAACTAAAAAGGCTTTTAGAAGAAAAATTCCTGTAAATAAGAGAAAATTAGTTATTATTACTTTAACTTCTTTAATTCTTTTTATAATCTTTGATAAGACTTATCAAAGCTTTTTTATTAAATTAACCGGTTATCCTTATCTTTTTATTTATCCACAAAAAAGTAAATTAAAAATTGAAAAATTTACGCCTTCTCAAAATTTAATAAGACATGAAGCTTTAGGGTTTCATTTTTTTCTTCCTCCTGATTTTGAAAAATCTGGAAAAACTTACCGCTCAAATTTTACAGTATTTTTTATAAACAAGAAAAAATCAGAAGTATTTGCTTTATTTAAAGAATCTCCTTACCTGTATAAATGGGAAGTTGCCGCTGCTCATGCTCGCTATAATCCTATTTTACTTCTTGTGAAAGCAATTTCTACTCCTTCCTTAGGAGAGCTTAAATCAATAGAGAAGGTAATTTTAAAAGACTGGGAAGGGTTAGTTTGGGTGTTTACTCGCAATCAAAAGATAGCTACCTCGTTTTTTTTGAAAAATAAAGAAGGAGATTATATAAGTGGGGTTTTTACAAAAAAAGCTCCTTTAGAGAAAGGTAAAAAAGAAATTTTTCAGTTGTTGTCTTCAATAGAAAAATTAAAATAAGTATGTAGAAGAGATGGATAAAACTTTAAGTTTACAAACCAAAATGACTGTTTATTTTGCAAACTTATTTTGAATCACTTCAAGTGGATTATGCCATAATAAAAAATAGTTTACATTATTTTTATTATAATGTATCATATTTAACTAAGGAGAGGTTGTTATGGAAAGAGTAAAGATAATGAAAGAATTTAAAGAAAAAAATGTGAGATTTATTAGGCCTGTTTTTGTAGATATTTTAGGAAGGATGCTTGATTTTACTATTCCTATAGAGGAGTTTGAGGCTCTAATTAAAAATGGGAAAGGATTTGATGGTTCATCTGTAGAGGGTTTTGCCAGAATTGAGGAAAGTGATTTAAGGTTTATTCCTGATATTGAAACTTTGGTGATTTTACCTTGGGAATATAAAGGCATTGAAAAATCATGGAGAGAAGCGATTGTTTTTGGAAGTATATATGATTCAGAAGGTAAAGAATACGAAGGAGATACAAGAACTTTGTTAAAAAACATAATAAAAAAATATAAAGATATTGGAGAATTAAAGTGTGGAGCAGAGATAGAATTTTTTATCTTTGGAAATGATAAAAATCCTCTCCATACAGATGAAGGGGGTTATTTCAGGTCAGGATTATATGGAGAGATAAGAAAAGAAGCCCAACTACTTTTAAGTGAAATGGGGATAAAAACAGAGTTTGATCATCATGAAGTAGCTTGCAGTCAGCATGAAATAGATTTAGCTTTCACTTCAGCCTTAAAAATGGCAGACAGTATAATATTGACAAAATACATTGTAAAAAGGATTGCAAAAAAATATGGGGTTTACGCTTCTTTTATGCCTAAACCAATTGCAGGAATAAATGGAAATGGAATGCACCTGCATCTTTCATTGTGGAAAGAAAACAAAAATCTATTTTTTGATGCAGAAGATCAAGGGTTAAGTAAGATTGCTCGCTCTTATATTGCTGGTTTAATAAAATATGGAAAAGATATTCAGGCAGGTCTAAATCAGTGGATAAACTCTTATAAAAGACTTTATCCTGGATACGAGGCACCAACGTATCTTGTATGGGGAACAAAAAATAGATCAGCTTATATAAGGGTTCCCCAGTATCAGAAAGGAAAAGAGTCTTCAGCCAGAATTGAGATAAGAAGTCCAGATCCAGCTTGCAACCCTTATCTTGCTTTAAGTTTAATTCATGCTGCAGGAATAGAGGGAATTAAAGAAG
>CAZBLX010000093.1:0-4008 GCA_964492865.1 uncultured Planctomycetia bacterium
AAATATGTTATAATTATTTCTGAAAATAATCAAAAATGATTATTTGGGGAAATGAATTATTTGGAGTTTAAAAAAAGAGTAGAAAAATATCCTTTAATTACTTCAACCCAACTTCAATTTATAGGAGAGGATCCTCAGGTGGTAAGAAATCAAATAACAAGGTGGCAAAAGAAAGGATTAATTTTAAAATTGAGGAGAGGAATTTATATTTTAAATGAAAGTGATAGAAAAATAAACCCTTCAAAGTTATTTTTAGCCAATCAGCTATATTTTCCTTCATATATAAGTTGTGAATATGCATTAGGATTCTATGAGTTAATACCCGAAAAAGTCGTAGATATTACTTCAGTTACTCCTCAAAAAACTTATAGAATCAAAAATTCTTTAGGAGTGTTTATTTATCAACATATTAAAACTTCAGCTTTCAGGGGATTTACTACTATTAATGATGAAAATGGATTTAAAGTCTTTATAGCTCAACCTGAGAAGGCAATCGTTGATTTTTTTTATCTTAATTTACATTACTTTAAGGATTACGATTTAGATATATTTGAAGTTTCTTTTAGATTCCAGAATTTAGAAATTTTGAAAAAAAATAAACTCTTTGAATTCGCAAGATATTTTGATAACAAGAAATTAGAAAAAGTGGTAAAAGACTTTTGTAAGTTTTTAAATGAGTATGCTTGAAGTTTTAGAGAAGGAACTTAAAAATTTTAAAATCTATGAAGAGAAATTCAACCATTTAAGGGAATTGTTGCAGATACTTATACTTAAAATCTTCCAGCAGGCAGGTTTTTTTAAAAATCTTGCTTTTGTAGGAGGGACAGCTTTGAGATTGCTTTTTGATTTAAGAAGATTTTCAGAAGATCTGGATTTTTCTTTGATAAGAAAGAAAGGGTATAACTTAAAGAACATTGCCAATGTTTTAAGAAAAAGGTTGAATGAATACAACTTAAGTCCAGAAATTAAAACCAAAAAGGAAAAAGTAATATCTATTCTGGAAGTTAAATTCAAAAAACTTCTTTTTGATTTAAAATTATCCAATCTTCCAGAACAAAAAGTTTTTATAAAGATTGAAATAGATACTAACCCCCCTTCAGGTTACAATACAGAAGTTTCATTGATTAATAAACTTTTTGTTTTTGATGTTGTCCATTTTGATTTGCCTTCTCTTTATGCTACCAAAATTCATGCCTGTTTCTTCAGAAAATATGTTAAAGGAAGAGACTTTTATGATTTAATGTGGTATTTAACAAAAAAAGTAACACCTAACTATAGGCTCCTTAATAATGCTATAGCTCAAACTTATAAAAAAGAGAATATTTTTATAAATTCAGAAAATTTCAAAGAGTTTTTAAAAAGTAGGCTTCTTAAAATAGACTTTGCAAAAGTAAAAAAGGATGTGGAAAGATTTTTAGAAAATAAAGAAGAATTAGAACTTTTTAGAAAGGAAATATTTTTGAATTTAGTTGAAAAACTTTAAAAGATTTAAATGTATATTACAGGTTCTCTTATAAATTCTTATTTTATCTGTCCTCGTAAAACTTGGCTTTTTGCTCACCAGTTTCTACCCGATCCAGAAAATGATTTTTTAGAGATTGGCAGGCTTATTACAGAAGAAGCTTTTAAAAGAGATAAGAAAGAAATTGAGATAGCAGGGATGAAAATAGATATTTTGAAAAGAAGAGGAGGTAAAATTTTAATAGGTGAAATTAAAAAATCTTCAAAAGGCTTAAAGGCAGGCATAATGCAATTAGCTTTTTATTTATATCAACTTAAAAAACAGGGAATAATTTTAGAGGGAGAGCTTTTAATACCCAAAGAAAGAAAAAGAATTCCTGTAAAACTTAATTCAGAAATAGAAGTTGAAATTGAGAAAACAATAGAAAAGATTAAAGAAATAATTAATTGTGAAAAGCCTCCACCTGCAAAAAGGATTACTTTCTGTAAATTTTGTGCTTATTCTGAATTCTGCTGGACAGAAGTATAGACATCTTGACATTTTGATGCCAAAATGTTATTTTAAAAGTGAGGAGGTGAATATTTATGAAAGCTTATACTTTAAGATTGGATGATGAGAGAGCAAAATTGTTAAAGCATTTAAGTATAGAAGAAGGCAGAAGTATAAAGGATATTTTAGTGAATTTAATTGATATCTATATTGAATCTCGTAAAGAAACTTTAGAAATTTTATCAAAAAAGGGATGGGTTGAGTCTATTCAGAGAGGATTAGAAGATTTAAAAAAGAAAAGATTAGTCTCTCACAAAAATATTAAAAAAGAAATTGGTCTGGAGAGTTGAATATACACAAGAAGCTATTAAACAAATTAAAAAGCTTTCTAAAAAAGAGAAAAATCTTTTGATAAACAAAATAGAGGAATTAGCACATTTTGAGAATCCTGTTATTCATCCCCAGGTAAAATTTTTGGTGGGAGCATTGAAAGGTCTATTTAGATTGAGAGTATCTAAATTAAGGGTCATATTTAAAATAAGTAAAAAGGATAAAGCAATATTTATCATTTCTGTTTTGCATAGAAAGAACGCATATAAATGAAAAGGTCTATTTTTGTTTTTTCAAATGGAAAGATTCAAAGAAAACAAAACACTATCTTTTTTGAAGCACAAAATAACAAAAGAAAATATATCCCTGTAGAAAATATTCAAGAAATTTATATTTTTGGAGAGGTAACTATTAATAAAAAACTTTTAGAATTTTTATCTCAGAAAGAGATTATCTTACATTTTTATAATCATTACGGGTATTATGCAGGTTCTTTTTATCCCCGAGAGCATTTTAATTCTGGTTTTATGATTTTAAAGCAGGCAGAAAAGTATTTAAATGAATCTGAAAGACTTAAATTAGCTAAAAAGTTTGTAGAAGGTGCAATTCAAAATATGCTTAAAGTTTTGAATTATTATGAAAATAGAGGAAAAGATTTAGCTTATTATATAGAGAATATTGAAAATTTGAAAAAGAGAATTCCTGAGAGTAAATCTGTTGAAGAATTGATGGCTTATGAGGGAAATTGTAAGGGTTATTATTATCAAGCTTTTGATGTTATTATAGGAAAAGAAGAGTTTTTATTTTCTTCCCGAACCAGGCAACCTCCTAAAAATAGATTAAATGCTTTGATAAGTTTTGGGAATAGCCTTTTATATACTGTGATTTTATCTGAAATTTATAAGACTCATTTAGATCCTCGAATTGGATTTTTGCATACAGCAAATTTTAGAAGATTCAGTTTAAACTTGGATGTAGCAGAAATTTTCAAACCGATAATTACTGACAGAGTGATTTTTACTTTACTTAATAAAAATATGATAACAGAAAAGGATTTTTCAGAACATCTGGGAGGAATTTATCTGAAAGAGAAGGGGCAAAAAAATTTTGTGGAGAAGTTTGATGAGAGGTTAAGGGCTACAATTTCAGATAAAGGTTTAGGGAGAAATATATCTTACCGTTCAATTATAAGAAGAGAGCTGTATAAAATAGAAAAAGACTTGATGGGCGATAGAGAATATAAGCCGTTTGTAGCGAGGTGGTAGAATGTTTGTGATTATGGTTTATGATGTTGAAGAGGAAAGAGTTAATAAAGTTTTAAAAACTGCTCGTAAATATCTTACCTGGATTCAGAATTCAGTTTTGGAAGGGGAGATAAGAAGAGCCAGTTTTGAAAGACTTAAAACAGAAGTAGGAAAGATAATTAATAAGGAGAAAGATTCTGTTGTGTTTTATAAATTCAGAACTAAGTTATATACAGAAAGAGAAATTTTAGGAGTGCGTAAAGGAGATGAAGAAAGGATTTTGTAAAATTCGTCTATTTCAGAAAAAGCAAAAATAGTGGTAGATAGACGAACATTGCAGATTCTTATAACTTTTTCTTTTTCAATAAATTATGTTTATTAATTCAAAAAATAAGTTAAAATATGTAAAAGAGGCTTTTTTTGAAAATTATAAAAAATCCAATATCAAAATTGGTTTGTAGATTACCTATGAGGGATTGAAAC
>CAZBLX010000094.1:0-4005 GCA_964492865.1 uncultured Planctomycetia bacterium
GAGGAATTTCAGGTTATTTTGGAGGAAGAATAGATAATATCATTATGAGGATTGTAGAGATGTTTATGATGATTCCTTCTTTCTATCTTTTGCTTGCCTTAAGAGCTTCATTTCCTCCCAATTTAACATCCACACAGATTTATTTTTTAATTGTTATTATTCTTTCTTTTATTGGATGGGCACAAATTGCACGTATAATAAGGGGGATGGCAATCTCTTTACGGGAAAGAGATTATGTGTATGCTGCAAAAGCTTTGGGGGTAAGTGATTTTAAAATAATAATTTCCCATATCTTACCCCATACTTTCTCTTATGCTCTTGTAGCGATTGTTTTAAGTATTCCAGGATACATTTTGGCAGAAGCAGGTTTAAGTCTTTTAGGATTAGGAATTCAGGAACCTGAAGCCAGCTGGGGAAATCTTTTATCCTCTGCTTTAAGCATTGTAAAAATAAGGATTTATCCTTGGATAATAATTCCTGGTATTTTTATTCTTTTAGCTACAATTTCTTTTAATATTTTAGGGGAACGTTTAAGGGAAATTCTGACTTCTCGCCAATGAGAGAGATTTTAAAAGTAGAAAATTTAGAGGTTGAGTATAAAAATAAAGTTAAGGCTTTAAAAGGTGTTAGTTTCAAGGTATATGAGAGAGAGATTTTAGGAATTGTGGGAGAATCTGGTTGTGGAAAGTCTACTTTGGCTTTATCTTTGGGAAATCTTTTACCTTCCTCAGCTATAAGAAGGGGAAAAGTTTTTTTTGAAGATAAGGATATATTTTCTTTAAAGGAAGAGGAGCTTGATAAATTGCGAGGCAAAAAAATAAACTTTATTTTTCAGTCACCTTATGATTCTTTTGACCCTATAGAGACTATTGGTTCCCAATTTAGGGAGTTTTTAAAAGAAAAATTGAAAGAAAAAGAAAAAATAAAAAAAGTTATTCATGATTCTTTAGAAAAGGTAAGAATTGAAAATATCAAAGAAATATTGAAAAGCTATCCTCATCAGTTAAGTGGAGGAGAGCTTCAACGAATCAGCATTGCTTTTGCTATCTCAACTTTCCCTTCTCTTTTAATTGCTGATGAACCAACAAGCAATTTAGATGTGACTGTAGAGAGTCAAATCGCCCATCTTTTTTTAGAATTAAGAAATCTTTTTGCATTAACAATTATTTTTATTACTCACAATTTAGAATTGGCAAAGGTGGTATGTGACCGTATTGCAGTAATTTATCAGGGAGAATTAGTAGAGATTAATACGCGGGAGGAGATCTTTAAAAATCCTAAAAATCCTTATACCAAGTTTTTGGTAAATTCTTTTAAGAGGTTAAGTGATGCTTCTTAAAACAGAAAATTTAAAGAAATATTTTTTAAAAAAAGAGATAGTAAAAGCAGTAGATGGGGTGGATTTATTTATAAAAAAGAATAGCATCGTGGCTTTGGTGGGAGAATCTGGTTGTGGAAAGTCTACTTTGGCAAAATTGATTTTAGGATTTTACCGACCTACAGAGGGCAAAATCTTTTTTGATAATATAGAGATTACTGATTTAAAAAATGAGAAAGTAATTCGCAACAATATCCAGATTGTTTTTCAAAATCCCTACAATAGCTTAGACCCTTATAAAACTATATTTACGAGCATGTGGGAAGCACGCAGTAAAGTGGAAAGGTTAAAAAAAGAGGAGGCAAAAAAGTTATTTAAAGAATATTTGGCAAAAGTAGGAATAAAAGAAGATATTCTTTTTCGTTTTCCTCGCCAGTTAAGTGGAGGACAAATCCAGAGAGTTTGTATATCGCGAGCGCTTTTAAGAAATCCACGCCTTTTAATCCTTGATGAGCCTACATCTTTTTTAGATGTTACCACTGCCTTAAAAATTTTAGATTTACTTAAAGAATTAAAAGAAAAATTTTCTTTAAGCTATCTTTTTATTTCTCACAGTTTAAAGTTAGTTAAAATGATCGCTGATTATGTATTTGTAATGTTTAAAGGAAAGATAGTTGAAGCTGGTTCTGTTCAGGAAATCTTTTTTAATCCTTTTCATCCTTATACCAAACTACTTCTTGAGGCAGCCAATTATAAATTAAAAAGAGTTATTTCTTCAAAAAAAGAGGAAGAAGAAGGCTGTGTATTTAAAGAGCGTTGCCCATTCAGAAAAGATGAATGCAGATTGCCTCCTTTAAAGAAAGTAAATGATGAACATTTTTACTATTGTGTTTTGTGATATTTTTCTTTACAGAGAAAAAGAGTGATTGTATAATTTATTTTCCTTGCCATGAGAGAAAAGATATTAATTTTGGGATTACCTAAGGGGAGTCTTGAGGATTTTACTTTTGAACTTTTTCGTATGGCTGGGTTTAAAATTTTTAAAGAAGAAAGGTCCTATTTCCCCTCAATTGATGACCCTCAGATTAAACCGGTGCTTTTGCGACCTCAGGAGATGCCTCGTTATATAGAGGAGGGGGTATTAGATTGTGGGATTGCAGGAGAAGATTGGATACTGGAGAGTGGAGCTTCGGTAAAACTTGTGGGAGAGTTATTATATGCAAAAAAGACAACCAAAAAACCGGTTCGTTGGGTGGTAGCCGTTAGAGAGGATTCTTCCATAGAGAGGATTGAGCAATTGAAGGGGAAAAGAATTGCTACTGAATTAATCAATTTTACCAAGAAATTTTTTAAGGAAAGAAATATTAATGTAGAGGTAGAATTCAGTTGGGGAGCAACAGAGGCAAAGGTAAAATCAGGTTTAGTTGATGCTATTGTTGAGCTTACTGAAACCGGAGAGTCTCTTAAAGCTAATGGATTGAAAGAGATTGCCTGCATTTGTGTTTCCACTACTAAATTTATTGCCAATAAAGATTCTTATAAAGATAGATGGAAAAGGAAAAAGATGGAAAGTATTTTTATTCTTTTAAAAGGAGCGTTGGAGGCAAAAAATAAAGTAGGGCTTAAACTAAATGTGAGTAGAAAAAATTTAAATAAAGTTTTAAATATCTTGCCGGCATTAAAAAAACCTACTATTTCTTATCTGACGACAAAAAATTGGGTAGCATGTGAGGTAATAGTTGATGAGGAAAAGGCAAAAGAGTTAATTCCTAAGTTAAAAGAAGCAGGAGCTCAAGATATAATTGAGTATCCTTTAAATAAAGTGATTTATTAAAAGGGGGAGTTATGCCTTGTGGAAGAAAAAGAAAGTTAAAAAAAGTTAAGCGTCATTGGTATAAAAAAAGAAGAAAGATGCAGAGACACAAGAAAAAATAAATGAGAAAAATAATAATTTTTCTTTGTATTCTCTTTACGATAGGAAGTACAAAAGCAGAAAATGTAATAGGAGATTATTTAAGATCCTTTATCTATATTTATAAGAAAGATTACCAAAAAGCTTATGAAGAATTAAAAAAAGCAGTAAAAAAAGACCCTTCCTCCAGTTTCTTACATCTAAAATTAGGATTGGTGCTTTTTAAATTAAAAAAATATGCTGAAGCAGAAAAAGAGCTTAAATATGCAAAAAAGCTTGATCCGGATAATTTAGATATTTCTGCTACTTTAATATTTTTTTATACAGCAAGAGGGGAAAAAGAAAAATTAGAAGAAGAATATCAGTTCTTTTTGGAAAAAGCACACAAACTTCAGCCTCAGAATATAAAGATTTCTGAATATTTGGCTCAATTCTATTTTTATAAAAAGATGCCTCGTGAAGCAATTAAAATATATCAGATGATTATAAAACAAAAACCAGATTATGCTGATGGGTATTATTGGTTGGGTTATTTATATGATGATACAGGAGAGAGAAAAAAAGCAATAAAGATGTGGAAGAAGACTTTAGAATTAAATCCTAAGCATGCTGATGCTTTGAATTCCTTAGGATATATTTATGCAGAGGAAGGGATTAAACTAAATGAGGCAGAAAAGTTGGTAAAAAAGGCATTAGAAAAAGACCCTCAAAATGGTGCTTATTTGGATAGCTTAGGTTGGGTATATTTTAAAAAGAAAGAATATAAAAAGGCAGA
>CAZBLX010000095.1:0-3983 GCA_964492865.1 uncultured Planctomycetia bacterium
CATCTACTTCTACATTAATAATACTTTCTAAAGAAATTTTACGTAAATCAAGATAGGTAGAGCCTTGATTTATACCGAAAAACAAAACTCCATCTTTTTTATATTTTTGAAAAAACTCCTTAGATTTTATAAGCCAATTAATTGTTCTTAAATTTGCCTCTTTCGCATATTCAAAAGGGGTTGGAAACTTTACACATTCATCTAAAGGAAGGATAACATCACTATCAATATCCAGCTGAATCTGTATAACATCATAAGGAGTTAAAAAAAATGTCTTACCATCTAAATGAGATTGAAATTCTACACCTTCATCATTTATTTTTCTTAATTTCTCCAGACTGAAAATTTGATATCCTCCACTATCAGAAATAATCGTTTTATCAAAATTCATAAATTTATGTATCCCTCCAGATAATTTAATAATCTCTGTTCCTGGGCGAAGAAATAAATGATACGCATTAACTAAAATTCCCTCAATTCCTATCTCAGTCAATTTTTCTGAAATACTTCCTTTAATTGCTGCCTGAGTTGCCACAGGGAAAAAAGAAGGAGTAAAAATCATTCCTTTTCTTGTCTTCAAAATACCTAATCTTGCTTTTGTTTTTTCATCTCTTTTTAAAACCTTAAACATTTATTATCTTCGCAAAAGAAGGAAAAGCAATGTTAAAAGGATACTGATAAGAAGGCAAGTAGTTAAAGGAAAGAAAAATACAAAATTATCTTTTTTAATCAAAATATCTCCCGGCAGTTTCCCTAAAAAAGGAATTTTAATTTTGGATGCAAAAAGAAAAATCAATCCTAAAATAACAAGAAAACAACCTAAAACTATTAAAGTTTTAGCAAAAAAATTCTCCATAGAGCTTTTATTCTTTGTTCGGAAAAATATTCAGATGAGAAAAAGCAATTTCTGTAGCTATCCTTCCACGAGGTGTGCGTTTAATAAATCCTTTCTTTAAAAGATAAGGTTCAACAACATCTTCTAAAGTATCTTTATCCTCGCCTAAAGAAGCGGCAATCGCCTCAATACCTGCCGGTCCTCCTTTATGAATCTCAATAATTGCTTTCAAGTATTTTCTATCCAACTCATCTAATCCATAAGAATCTATCCTTATCTTTTCTAAAGCCTCCTTAACCAAATTAAGAGTAATTACTCCTCTACCTATTACCTGCGCATAATCACGTACTCGCCGCAGTAATCTATTTGCCAGACGCGGAGAACCTCTTGAACGAGAAGCAATCTCTTGAGCACTTTCCTCATCAATTTTTATATTTAAAAGTTGCGCGCTTCTTTTTACAATCAATTTTAAATCTTCCGAAGAGTAAAAATCAAAATCAAAAAAAATTCCGAAACGTCCTCTTAAAGGAGCGCTTAAAAGTCCTTTGCGAGTTGTGGCACCGATTAAAGTAAAAGGCTTAAGATTAAATTTTACGCTTTTTGCATAAGGACCTTTATCTACCACAAAATCAATCTCAAAATTTTCCATTGCTGGATAAAGAAACTCTTCCACTACCCGAGAAAGGCGGTGAATTTCATCAATAAATAATATATCTCCCTTCTCTAAATTAGTAAGAATCCCTACCAAATCTCCTGCCCGTTCAATTGCCGGACCGGTAGTGGTAACAATCTTTGTTCCCATCTCATGAGCAATACAATAAGCTAAGGATGTTTTTCCCAGACCCGGAGGACCAGAAAGAAGAATATGTTCTAAGGACTCACCTCTTTCTTTAGCTGCCTGAATAGCTATTTTTAAAGAAGAGATGATCTCTTTCTGTCCAATAAACTCATCTAAAGCTTTTGGTCTTAAAGCAAAATTAAAACTTTTCTCTTCTTCATTTTCTTTAAAATAATCAACAATTCTTTCTTCCTTAAACATAACAGTAAATATAATCTCTGCGTGAGATAAAAATAGGTCCAAATGGTTCTTTTTGAAAAGCAACAATCTCCCTTAAGCGTATAAGTTCCAGCAATGCTAAGAATATAACTATTATTTCTAATTTATTTTTTGCTTTAGAAAAAAATTCTTCAAGAGTTATCATCTTTTTTTCTACAAAAAGATGCAGAAGATCATGCATTTTCTCCTCAATAGTAAACTCATCCCTAACAATCTCAAAAAATAACTCGCGAGGTACATCTTTAAATGTAGACTTAAAAGCTTTAATCAGATCAAAGACAGAAACTTCAAGATATATCTCTTTGGGAAATTCAAAAGAATTACGATATAAATTTATATAAGCAGACTCTTTTTCCCGTAAAAAATTTGCTGCTTTCCTGAACTTTTCATATTCCAACAATCTCTTTACCAAATCTTTACGAGGATCTTCTTCCTCTTCTTCTGATTCTTGACTTTTACAGGGAAGGAGCATCTTTGATTTTATCTTTAAAAGCTCAGCTAACATAACTAAATAATCACCGGCAATATTTACATCTAACGCCTTCATAAAAGCGAGAAATTCTTTATATTGTTCAACGATTAAAGAAATAGGAATGTCATAAATATTTATGTGATTTTTTTTGATTAAATAAAGAAGTAAATCAAGTGGTCCTTCAAAAATTTCTAATTTTACTTTCATTTATTCCCAAAATTTTTTTTACTTCAGATAGAGTCTTTTCTGCCACGCTTTTTGCTTTCTTTTTTCCCTCTTCTAAAATATTATAAATAATTTTTTTCTCTTTTAAAATCTTTTTCTTTCTTTCTCGATAAGGAGCAATAAATTCAACAAGTAAATCTGCTAATTTATTTTTACAGTCTTTGCAGCCAATCTGAGCAGATAAACAAGCTTTTCTTATCTCCTCTTTCTTTTGAGGAAAAAAAACAGAATAATAACTAAACACATTACATTCATCAGGATGCCCCTTATCATGTCGGTAAATTCTTTTTGGATCTGTAAACATGGAAAGTACCTTTTTTCGCAAAATCTCTTCCTCCTCATCCAGGGCAATAAAATTATTATAGCTTTTACTCATCTTTCTCCCATCAAGCCCTAAAAGACGAGGGGTTGAGGTAAGTAAAGCTTGAGGTTCAACAAATATTTCTTTCTGATAAATAAAATGAAAACGGCGAACAACTTCTCTGGCTAACTCTAAATGAGGAAGCTGATCCTCTCCTACAGGTACATAATCAGCTTTATAAAGAATAATATCAGCGGTTTGTAATACCGGGTAACCTAAAAAAGCATAAGTACTTATTTCTTTCTCTTTTAGCTCTTTTATTTGCTCTTTAAATGTAGGACAGCGAAAAAGCCAGGATAGAGGAGTAAGAAGAGAAAGAATCATAAAAAGCTCTAAATGTTCTTTTATCTGTGACTGAATAAAAATTACTGATTTTTCAGGACTTATCCCCCAGGCTAACCAATCAGCAAGATTATCAATAATAACCTCCCGAAGCTGGAAACTTTTTTTATATTCACTCATCAATGCATGCCAATCAGCAATCATAAAAAAACATTCATATTCTTCTTGCAACTTAACCCAATTAGATAAAGCTCCCACCCAGTGTCCTAAGTGTAGCTTTCCTGTAGGACGCATACCACTAAGTATTCTCATAATTTCCGCTTAATCTTTTCTTCTAAAAATACATCAATTATATCCTCTTCTTTTATATTACTATAATCTATATTTATTCCACATTCCTGACCTTCACTTACCTCTTTCACATCATCTTTAAATCTTTTTAAAGAAACAATACTTCCTTTAAAAATTACCTCATTGTTGCGAATCAACTCACACTTTGCTCCTCTTACTATTTTTCCTTTCTCCACAATACATCCAGCTACAGTCCCTCGAGAGAGCTTAAAAACTTTTTTAATTATTGCTCTTCCCAAAAAAACTCTTCTAACTTCAGGTGTAAGCATCCCTTCCAAGGCAAGTTTTACATCGTCAATTAACTCATAAATTATCTGATAAAGACGAATCTCTACTCCTTTTTGCTTAGCTAAATTCTTTGTTTGAGAATCTACAGTAACACGAAATCCCAATATTACTG
>CAZBLX010000096.1:0-3963 GCA_964492865.1 uncultured Planctomycetia bacterium
TAAAAAATCAAAAATGGAGATAGAAAAAATTATTCAATCTATTAAACAAAAAACTAAGATTCAGATAAATAGAAAAGATATAGAAAGGGCTCTTTCTGCTATTAAAACCACCTCTTCCTTCTGGAAAATAGCCGACATCTCAGACTTGGTCTTTCCTGCTTTAAGCGAACTTATAAAGATATTAAAAAAAGAAAAGATTTTAAATGTTGAAAAAGACAAAGTAATCCTTACAGAAAAGGGGAGAAAAATCTTTAAAGAATTGGATATTTCTTGTATTTATGATTTAAAATGTCCCTGTTGTAAAACATATGGAATGGATTTTAAAAAGCTAAAGATAGAAAAGAAATTTTTAAAAATTCAGAAAGACAAACCCAAACCTTTAAAAGAGTATGACCAAGGATATGTAACTACTCAAACAACTTTAAAAAGAGTAAGTTTCGCCTTCTCTAAGGGTGATTTAATTAACAAAAGAGTTTTAATATTAGGAGATGATGATTTAGTAAGTATTGCCTTAGGATTTTTGGGCGTATGTAAGGAGATTTTTGTTCTTGATGTAGATGAAAGAATTATAAATTTTATCCAAAAAATAAAAGAGAAAGAAAAATTGAAAAATATAAATACTTTATGCTGGGATTTAAGAAAACCACTTCCCTCTTACCTTCTTTCTCATTTTGACACCTTCTTTACTGACCCATCTGAAACTTTAAAGGCTTTAAAATTGTTTATTGGAAGAGGTCTTTCCTCTCTTAAAGGTGAAGGATGTGCTGGTTACTTTGGACTTACACGTAAAGAAGCCTCTTTAAGAAAATGGTTAAAGTTTGAAAAAATACTTCTTGAGTTTGGTGCAGTAATTACAGATATAATTTATAATTTTAATGAATATATAAACTGGGAATATACCACTTCCACAAAAGCTTTTAGAATTTCACCCGTAAAAGTTTTGCCTAATACTTTATGGTATAAATCGTCCTTTTTCCGTATAGAATTGTTAAAAAAAGTAAGATGGAATCCTTCTTTTCAGAATAGAAAACTCTACAATGATTTTGAATCCTCTACAGTGTAAATTCAAAGTTACACAAAACTTACACTTTCACGAATAACCAACCGAGGAGGAAGAGCAATTTTCTCTCCCTTTTTCCCCTCAATTAAATTTTTCAAGACCCTTACTCCTAAAGAAGCCATTTTATTTATTGGTTGTTTTACAGTAGTTAAAGGTATAATGCTATGATTACATAAAGGATTATCATCATAACCGATTATAGAAATCTCTTGGGGAATATTTATACCCTTTCTTTGCAAAAAAAATAAAACTTCAACTGCCATCTCATCAGATGCAACAAAGATTGCGGTAGGAGGTTCTTTTAAAGAGATTAATTCTTCTGAGGCTTTTTGTGCCTGGAGGGGTGAGAAATTGGCTATCTTTATATATTCCTCTTTAATTTTTAAATTATATTTTTTCAGTGCTGATTTATATCCTTCTAATCTTTCCTGAGCACACTCAACATTTAAATCTCCACTAATATGAGCAATTCTTCTATGTCCATGTTTTATTAAAAATTCTGTAGCTTTATATCCTCCCAAAAAATTATCCACAGCTACATAACTTACATCCTTTACTTTTTTATTCAGCACTACCAAAGGAACCCTTTCTTTCTTTATTCTTTCCAGCTGAGCCTCATTGCCAATAATATCAGCAAAAATCACCCCATCTACTAAAGAAGAATTAAAGGTATCTTTTTGCCACCAGATATGAAGATACAAATCAATATTAAGTTTCTCTAAAACAAACCCTATTCCTCTGATAATTTCTAAAGCATAATAAGAATAAAAAAGTCCTTCGTATCCAGGAATAATTAATCCATAAATATCTGATTTTCCTCTCGCTAATCTACGTGCATAAATAGAAGGCTTATAATTCAATTTCTCAATCACTTTCTCCACTTTTTTTCTATTTTTTTCTTTTACAGAAAGAGGATTATTTAAAAAACGGGAAACAGTGGCAGGAGAAACTTTTGCTTTTTTAGCTACTTCATTTATAGTAACCCGATTATGCTTCACTCTTTTTAATTACTGAGAAACTATGCGATCTCCTTCTTTAAAGAAATATCCACCTTTAACTTCTTTAATATCAGCAGCAGATATCTCTTTACGTGTCTCAATAACTTCTATCGTACCAATTAAACTATCTCCTCTATAAACAGAAAACATCATTCCTTTACTTACACCATTATTTTCTCCCAAATCAATAATTACAAATTTTTCTTTTTTATTAACAGCAAGGATGCTTCCCTCCAATTTTTTAGTAGGAACAGGAAAAATCTTCTCTGTTGTTTTCTTAGAAACCGTTTCCTTTTCTGGTTTTACTACAATGGGAGGAAGTTCTACTTTCTCTTCTACTTTCTCTTTTAAGGTTTTTGTCAATTCTTCCTTTAGCTGATTAAACAAAAAAGTTTTTTCTTTTAACACTTTTTCTATATTAGAAATTTTTCTTGCCAGCTCTGTCTTCTCTTCCTCTGCCTTCTTCAATTCTTTTTCCAACTTACCTTTTTCTTTATTAACTAACATCAATTCCTGCTTCAATTGCATATTATCTTCTCTTAATTTAGCTAACTGTTCTTCTAAATCCTTTCTTCTTTCTTTCTCATTCACTAATTCCTTACTTAAAATTTGAATAACTCTCTCTTTATATTCTAAATTCTCTTCCAATTCTTCTTTTTTCTTCTCTAAACTGTCTATCTTAAGAGTTATTTCTTTATTTTGCTCACTTAACTGAGACAATTTTTGTTGTAAATCTAATAGTCTCTTCTTTAAATTTTCCGTTTGTGCCTTTAATTCTGCCCTTTCTTTTATCACTTCTTCCCAGTAAGAAGAAGTAGGAGTTACTTCCTTCTCCTGAGGTTTTACTTCCTTCTCTTCCTTTTTCGTCTCAAAAGCTTTAGCTAATTTCTCCTCCAAAGCTTTTTTTTCTTTATAAAGCTCTTCATACTTTTCCTTCCACTCATTCCTCTCCTTCTCTATACGTGCAAGCTCCTGTTGAATCCCTTGCCATCTCCTTTCCATCTCATCTAATTGCTCTGAAAGGCTTTCATTCTCTTTCAAAAGCTCCTCTCTTTTCCTCTTAATCTCTTTATTTTCCTCTCTAAGCAGTCTGTTCTTCTCTAAAATTTTTTGATTATCAGAATAAAATTTAAATGAAATAAAACTACTGATTAACAAAAGTATCAACAAAATTATCAAAGGAAAATTCTTTTTCATCACTTCACCTCCTTTTTCATTATTTTAAATTTAAAAAATTATAAACAACCATCTAAAAATTTAACTTCTTTCTTCACGAATTAATTGTGCTACTCCCAAACAAGGCGCATCTCTTCCTAAGGAAGAAAAAACAATTTTCAAATTCTTTCGTGAAAAACTAAAAGTATACTCCTTAACCACTTGATTTATCCTCCCTAAGAAAGATGAACCTGCTTCCTCAAACCCTCCACCAATAATCACCACTTCGGGATTGAGAAGATTTACCAAAAAAGAGATTTTTACTCCTAAGGCAAAGGCAGCTTCTTTAAGAACTTCACAAGAAACACTATCTTTATTTTTTACTTCTCTAAATATATCTTCCAATGACAAATTGCCTACTGAATCTATCCTCTTCAATAAGGATGTGTCCTTACCTAAGGAAATTAATTCCTTTGCTCTTTTTATAATTCCTAAATCCTGTGGCCACTGAGTTAAAAAAGAAAAATCTCCCAAGCGAGAACTCATCACCTTATGGGGGGTAATAAATAACTCTCCTGCGGCTCCTTGCCCTCCTTGATAAAGAGAACCATTGATAATAATCCCACAACCTACTCCAGAAAACATATAAATTAAATTTTTATATCCTTTATAATTTTTTCTATATTCTGCCCAAACAGAAGCATTAGCATCATTCTCAATATAGATAGGTAATTTAAATTTCTCCTCAAG
>CAZBLX010000097.1:0-3949 GCA_964492865.1 uncultured Planctomycetia bacterium
TCTTTTGCTAAAGAAATGGAGGCTTCTTTTGCGTTTTCATAAATAAAACTCATCAATTCTTCTGCTAAATCTAAAGCTTCCTGGGTATCGTAAGGAATTCCCAAAAATCCTAAAAGTGTTGCCCATCCCATTACCCCCAAACCAATTTTTCTTGTCCTTAAAGTATTTTCTCGTATTTGAGGTAAGGGGAATTTATTAGCATCAATAACATTATCTAAAAATCTTACCGCTAATTTAGTTATGCGCGCCAATTTTTCCCAATCAATCTCAAACTCACCGTTTTTTTCTTTCAACATCTTTGCTAAATTTATTGAGCCTAAATTGCAAGATTCATAAGGCAAAAGAGGTTGCTCTCCACAGTCAAGAGAAATAAATCCATTAGTAATAAAGGACTTGGTGACCGGCTCGTAAAGATCATATACTACTTCCTCTCCTACATACTCTACTTTCTCTATTTCATCCTCTGATGAGGAGGTGTAGAAGTTACAGCAAGACAATATCTTAACTTTCTCTTGATATTTATTCCCAAGAAAACCTATTTTTTCAATAAACTTTTTTATATTTTCTCTACTAATTTGAAGTTCAAAACACACTCCATCTAATATATATTTATGCGTTTTACCTTTCTTATCGGTATAGGCAAATCCTTCCCTTAAAGGGCGAGAACGATTATAGATCTTAGAAAATATTCCTAAATTTAGAAGAAGTTGTTGCACGCCTTTTAAAAGCTTAAGTGATTTTGCAGTAAGGCGGATATAAAACGTTTTCTTTTCCATATCTACATTTACTGTTCCATCTGCACTAAAAAGTCCTTGAAGAAATCCTATCACTGCTTGCCTGGGAGCAGTATAAATTGAATGAGGAACCTCCTTATCTTCAGATTTCCAATTTTTGACTCCTAAAGCCTTAAAAAACTCTACAAAATATTTACTATGATAAGAAAGATGGTATACACCATTTTCCCTTAATACTTCTTTAATTTCATGTCCATAAAATTGATTAAGAATTTTTTTAAAATAATCAAGAATGGGTTTATCTTCTTGACTAAAAACAAACCCAACTCTACAATTCTTCTCGTCATCACATATCCATCCATCGCCAATAAGCCAACCTAAAATCTGACCTAAGGAAACTGACCAGTAACGAGGAAGATTAAGTTTATAAATTCTACCATTTTTTCCCCGATATTCTTGAAACACATCAAAAGGAAGTTTATATTCAGAATTAAAAAAACCTTCTTGAACTTGAATAAAAGCTTTCTCTCCCGGAACTAAATCTTTTACTTTCCTCCATCCTGAGGGAGTTAAGATTCTATGATCTGCGGTGGCAACTAATTCCAGACCTGATTTAGTCAAAACTCTAAACACTTTTTTTATACCTGTGGAAAAAACTTTCTTTACCGTCCGCAACTCTACTCCTGTGGCAATCTCTGTAGCTATCCCTGAGGAAGATTCAAACACTTGAAAAACTCGTGTATCAGTAAGTATCTTTATTCCTCCATCAGGATAGAGTCTAAATAAATCTTTCATCCGCATTAATCCTTTTTCTGTAGATATTAAAGTATCACCTGTAACACATGGGTTTGTGCTTTCAATTCTTCCTAAATGAGGACAGGGGTTTTTCTCGTTAATGCGATCAATAAAGACTATTCCTGGTTCACCATTAAGCCAGGCATGATAAGCAATCAAATCAAATACTTCTTTTGCTTTTAACTTTCCTCTTTTTTTATGTGTGTGAGGATCAATCAAATCATATTCCTCGCCACGAAAAACCTTCTCCATAAACTCATCAGTTACCGCAACGGAAATATTAAAATTAGAAATCTCTCCTTCCTTTTCTTTGCATTTTATAAATTCCAAAATATCTGGGTGATCAACCCTTAAAATCCCCATATTTGCTCCTCGCCTTGTGCCACCTTGCTTTACTGCCTGAGTTGCTGCATCAAAAACTTTCATAAATGATACAGGACCTGAAGCTACACCTCCGGTTGATCTTACCACACTATTTTTGGGACGCAATTTGGAGAAACTGAATCCGGTTCCTCCACCGGTTTTATGAATTAAAGCAGTAGCTTTTATCGCATCAAAAATAGATTCCATACTATCCTCAACAGGAACAACGAAACAGGCTGATAGCTGTCCTAATTCTTTTCCTGCATTCATCAATGTTGGTGAGTTAGGCATAAACTCTAAATTAGCCATCATTTTAAAAAAAGCTTCTTCTAACTTTTTGACTAAATTTTCTTCAGCTTCATAATTTCTTTCTACCCCAGCAATTGCTTTACTTACTCTCTCAAGCATTCCTTTAGGAGTTTCTATTATTTGGCCTTCTTTATCCTTCTTTAGATATCTTTTTTTAAGAACTAAAATTGCGTTGGGAGAAAAATTAAGATTATCCTCCATATTTTCTCCTTTCTTAGGAAGGTAGATAGATAATTTTACTACATATTTGGCTTTCGTCAAGGAAAAATACAATATATAGGGGCAATTAATATCCTTTATTTAATATTTCTAATAATTCTTTCCTTCTTGCGTTAGGAAGTTTTTGATATAAAATGTTATTCTTTAAAACCCCGCATCCTATAATCTTTCCTTCAAAACTTATAGCTACAAAACCATCCTCACATTCCTCTTTAATCTGATTCAGTTTTATCTTCCCTCTCTCAAGAAATTCTTTCAAAGTAATTTTATCAAGCTCTACCCTGTTTTTTTTAATTTCTCTATCCAAAAAAATCAACCCCCAAGAAGTAGGTTTAAATACATCTTCTCTAATAATTCTCATAAGAGGAATGCCTAAGGAAATCACTTTTCCCTTTAATGTATTTACATCAGAAAACGAATTTATCCAAATAATTTTGCCTCGTAGAACTAAATTTAATCCCTTCCAAAAATCTCTCCTGACTTTAAAAGTTAGCAGAAAAAAATTTACTACTTTTTCTTCAATACCACTATCCATTAATCTTTAATCTTTCTTAAACGGGCAATAAATCCTCCACCAGAGTAGAAATGATAGGGATAAACCCTTAAACACAGTTTTAAACTCTCATCAAACTTCTTTCCTTCCCAACAGATTATCCCTTTCTCACAAGGAAAATCTAACTTTATCTTTTCTATTATCACTTTCCCTTCTTTTAAAACAGAGTCAATCACCTCTTCATTTTCTTCAGGACTAAAAGTACAAGTTGAATAAACAACTATTCCTCCCAATTTCACCAATTCTATTGCTTTTTTCAATAGCCCTTTTTGGAAAGGAGTAATTCTTTTTATAAATTTTAAATCTACTATTTTCTGATTTTTATAAACTCGATTAGCCTGAGCACTGCAAGGCACATCAACCAATACTTTATCAAATTTAATATCAGCAGGGAAAAACAATCCATTAAAACCTGTAACAATGGTATTGGTTACTCCCAGCCTATATATATTTGCTAATAAAGCTCTTTGTCTTTTATAATTTACCTCATTAGCTACAATTAATCCTCTATTTTTCATTAACTGAGCAATAAAAGTAGTCTTTCCTCCTGGAGCAGCACATAAATCTAAAATTTTCTCTTCTGGCTTGGGTTCTAAAACATTCACTACTAATAAAGAAGTAAGCTGCTGGATATAAAAAAATCCAAGATAAAATTCTAAAGTATTAGCTATGCTTCTTTCTTCTTTAACCCGAAAGGCAAAATCAAATTCTGTCTCTTCAATCCTCCATCCTTTTTTTTCTAATCTCTCCTTAAGTTCGGATGGGGTAATCTTTAAAGTATTTACACGTATCGTCTGGGTTGTGCCTTTTTTAATTGCCTGAATAAAACTTTCCCACTGAGGAATTATTTTTTTATATCTTTCCATAATTTATGGTTGATTTTTGATTTAAATATGATATAAGATTTTATTACATTTAAGATAAAAAATCAAAAATGGAGATAGAAAAAATTATTCAATCTATTAAACAAAAAACT
>CAZBLX010000098.1:0-3878 GCA_964492865.1 uncultured Planctomycetia bacterium
CTGGTACTGATGGGAAGTAAACTGTTGCAAAGTTTATAATTTCAGTACCATCAGGTGCATCTTCCCTCACATTAACGCTGAAGTTAGCATAACCTCCTTCTCCTGGTCCAACCTCACCAACAAACCATGTTATTGTTCTTGTTTCAGAATCGTAAATTCCTGGAGGTGCAATAACCGAACCGTTCTTTGTGCTAATAACTGGACCAATTTCCAGCGTAGATTCATTTAAGTCTTCATCCAATGTGTCAGTGAAGTAAACTCCGAATGCGATGCCTTCTCCTTCATTTTCAAATTCGATTTTGTATTCTAATCTTTGCCCTGGCGAAACGTTTTTACCAGGACCATATTTTATATTTGGATCTTTTGGCAATAAACGACTAGAACATGCACAATTTTCATTGCTTCTTCCCTCGCAGCATGAAGAACCTTTGTGACCATAGTGATTCTGTAGCTCATATATAAGACTTCCATAGTTGTTGAAACTCCCGGGAGGGTAATAGGTCCCATCTAAAGCAGTCCATCCATTTTCCTTTAAGTTCTCACAATTAGGATCATACGGCAACGTTTCGAATATTCTTTTGATTTCTCGCCAATACTGAGCTTCTGCAAAGTTATCTTTTAGTCCTGCTTCTATAGATTCTTTATGTGCCCAAGCTGGAATGAGACCAGGTGCCTCAGCTACTATTTCGGCAAGAGCTATGGATTCTCCTCCAGGGAGCGCACATTCTACTATCATCCAAATTATATGCAACTTTCTTTTTACCTCTTCTTTCAGTCCAGGTGAACCGTGCTCAAAAATAGAATCTGCCTCTTCTTTAGAAAAAATACCTACTTCACTAAATAAATGATCCGTTTCTATGCCCCAAAAAGGAATTATTTGAAAAGTTAAATATTTCGTAGTCTTAGGTTTGAGCGGTTCAAGATCCCACCGAATCATATGTATTACATCATCGTACTTACCAGGAGGGGATGCGTATTTAAAGTTGCTCAGAAATGTAGGAGAAGCGATCAAAGTAAGGTTCTCCGCAGACTTTGTACCATCATTTCTAACTTCAATGAGATAATTGATTGCCTCACCTGGACTAAATGACCTAGGCCCATGGATTTTCACCTTCGGATTGGCTCGTGGTGGTAAACCTAAATCAATCTTTTCTATAGCTATAGATAATTTGATTGGTGATTTAGACTCGTCTAAAGTAGCCTTAACTATTCCCTCAAATGGATCAGTAGACAATCCATTTAATTTTACTTTTTCAGAATTAGTAGCTTTATCGTATGTCCAGATTTCTCCAGAACCGGACTTAGAGGTATAAGAAATTATAGAGAATCCTTCTTTATTGTAAGGATTATTTTCATCTCTCACTCTTAAATGAGTTAAAACAGTACTCAAAAAAATAGCACTACCATCAGAAAGTTTGCCTTCTCCTTCAACGGAAATCTGCAAGGCATGGATTCTAGTTGAAGGATAGTTAGATGGTTCAGACCAATTTACTGTTCCATTTTGTTGCAGCACCGCATAAAGACTCTGAACACCTGCCCGGTTTAATTTCCAGGTAGCCTGATACCGATCGTAGACACCGCTTCCTACGGCGGATTCTGAAAGTGTCCCTTCAGTAATTCCGCTGATTTCTCCTGAAACAACACCCTTTAAGTTGATTCTTCTCGCCTTTTCATCTAAATAGAACATTCCTTTCCATTCGCCTTTGTAATGTGCTCCTTCCAAAGTGGCTTCCCATTGCCCTTTGAAAAATCCTTTACCCTTAAAGGAACCAGAATCAATTTTTACCGTCTCAAGGTTGAAATTGAGTGTCCCATTTAAATCTCCAGTAACTGTTACATTGTTTGCAGTAGCATTTTGGCTAAGGATGGTCTCAATTAAATCTGATTGAGTTGAAAATCTTTCAGATAAACTGAAAGTATGCTTTTTGCCTTTTAACTTTATTACCCAGATATCAAATTCACCGGCACCATAAGATTCTGTACTGCCTCCAAGGATATAACCTCCATCCGCGGTTTGCTGAACAGAATTACATATTTCATCCAAAAACTCTGCTCCAATTGTCATATCCCATTGATCATTTCCGTTTGCATCTAACTTTATTATCCAAAAGTCGCTATACTCACCCCCTGAGGAAGGTTGATAGGTGGAGCCAGCAATTATATAACCATAATCATCAGTCTGTTGAACAGAATAGCCATAGTTATGATCAAATTTTGAAAGCACTCTCTCCCATTCCTTTTCTCCATCATTAGATACTTTTATTAGGTAGACCGCACTTGGACCTCCATATGGTTTCCAAGCTGATCCCACAAGGATATAACCTCCATCCGCGGTTTGCTGGATAGAATTGCCTGCGTTATTATCATATCCCAGTAGACTCTCAGATAATGGAGGAGAAGAGAATGTTTTATTCCACTGTTCATTTCCAGCTCCATCAGTTTTAATTAGCCAGACATAACTCCACGGCCCGTAATAGTAGTATTGTGATGTGCCTACTACAATATATCCTCCATCGGAAGTTTGCTGTACATCATTACCTACAGCCCCATTATCGTAAGTTGAGCCCTCTTGACTAAATATCTGTTCCCAATCCAAACTTCCATTTTTGCCAACTTTTATTAGCCAAACACCTTGGTTCTTTGTTCCAGTAATGATATATCCTCCATCTCTTGTTTGCTGGACAGAATTAAAATCACCCTCTTCAAATATACTTTCCCATTGTTTATTCCCTTCATCATCGGTTTTAATTAGAATTGCAGACCTGGAACCTTCACAATACTTGGTACCGACAATAATATATCCATTATCGGTTGTTTGTTGGACGGGTTTTCCTTGAGGACTAATAGAATAACTACAATTTGATTCCTCAAAAGTTTTCTCCCATTGCTTGTTGCCCTCAGCATCAATTTTGATTAAGTAAATCTGATTTCCGTTCATACCTTCACCTAGGATAATATATCCGCCGTCTACTGTTTGCTGAACGAATCTTCCTTTGTCTTTCTTTTCACTACCAAAAGTTTTACTCCATTCAATTTCAGGCGTATTTCCAGAGGCCTTTACTACAAGTTTAGGTTCTTTTATAGTAACCTGCTTTGCCAGAGTATTGTTTTCATAGTTGGATTCTTGTTGAGGGCCCCACCAAGTATAAACCGCATTAGTCTTTACTATTAGATAATAATTTTTAGGAGCTACTCTTGGTATTTTAGCTTTCACTGAAGCAGTATAAGTTTCATTAGGAGCAAGTGGATCACTCTGAGCGTAGTAGGTCTTGCCCCAATAAGACTCAACTCCCGGACCTTCTAAAGTAAGGAGGATGTCAGAATCATCTAATTGATTGTCAGCAGAAAGATAAACAGCATCATAGAACTTAACCGAAGTTGAAGCATCACCTTGATTTTGGACTGTCCAGGACACATTGACTTTTTCTCCAATACTTATCTTAGCTGGAGCGATTATTTCCGTCACTACAAGGTCGGGTAAATCAGATTGAGCCACACTCACACCCGCGAAATCATCGCCGTTGGTGTTTCCGTCTCCAACCCAACATACAAAATTATCATCCCAGTTAACTATGCTTCCACTATTGCCGTATCCTGATGCATTCGGCTGGATGGGTGATACTCCTTGAAAGTCACCCATCACAAGGTTTGTTAGGTCTATAGTCCCTGGATGAATCACTGCCGGATTATAATTAGGAGTGGTTGCATCCCATGTATAGGTCGCCATAGCTGGGTCATATCCAAAAGCAGAGCTACTAAAGGCAACAAAGGCAAACAGAGCAATAAACATTTGGATAGTCAGCTTCGCAAATTTTTTGCTCATTTTCCTTTTCACCTCCTATTTGTTTGGGTATTTATATAGCGCCCCTCCTCGGCGC
>CAZBLX010000099.1:0-3857 GCA_964492865.1 uncultured Planctomycetia bacterium
GACGCACACCTCTTCCATCAACCACTCCACAGATTAATTTTTTCTCTTGAGGAAAGCCTATCTTTTTAAGTTTTTCTAAATTCTCTTCATTTGATATAAAGTCTAATCCTATTGCAGAGAAATCAAGTTTATAAAGCTCTTTTAAGAAATCAACACTTTCATAGTAAGTAACAAGATTAATTTTTGGGATATTATTTTTTAAAAGACATTTATATCCAGAAATTACCATCTTTTTTTCTCTGCTTGTTAAGTCTAAAACTAAAGCTGGTTCTTCAAGATGGATGACTTCTGCTTTAGGTTTTAATAATTTAAATAACTCCTTGTAAGCTTCTATAAGAGAAAAGAATAAATTCTTATCTTCCTCTTTTTCACTTAATTTAAAAAATGTATAGGGACCGAATAAAAAAACAATTTTACTAAAAGAGGAAAATTTATCAAGATAGTAAAAAAGCTTTCTCCATCCTAATTTAAATTTTGTATTTTTTTTAAGTTGAGGAACAAGATAGTGATAATTGGTATTGAAAAATTTTTTTAATTTTAAAGCTTTTTTTCCACGTGCGTAATTATAATAATCCTTAAGATTTCTGAAGCGATAGACAGAAAAAATTAATGCTGTGTCAAATATGTTATCATAATAGGTAAATTCTGCTAAAGGAAAATAATCTATAAGGGATTTATATAAAGAAAGTCTTTCTTCTTCTAATTTATCCAGTTCCTTTCTTAACTGATCTTCTTCAATCTCCTCTCTCCAAAACTTTTCTATAAGGATTTTGAATTCTTTATTTTCTCCTAAGCGAGGAAATCCATAAGCATAAGTTTGCATTTGATTGATTATTTAGAAAGTTCTAATTTAACCTTGAGTTTTAACAAAAATTCATACCCTCCAAATAATATAGCAGTATATAAAATTGCAGAAATTAATGTATTACGAAAAAAAGGTAAAGCTGCTATGTAACACTGTATTAGACCTTGCCAGTTTTGAGGATACCAGCCCATAAGCCATACACCGAAATTGGTGATTAAAAAGAAAAGAATTGAAGAAACAAAAGAGAAAAGAAGAGATTTTGAAAAAGAATAGTTTTTTTCCAAAAGAACTCCCAGAAAATAAATGAATACAATTGTTATCCAACAAAATAAAGATACATCAGAAACTCCTAAGATTAGATCAGAGATTATATAAATAGATAAAGGAATAAGAAAAGAAAATCTTTTTTTGAAATACATCCCACTGAATAAAGATACAGCAATCAAAGGGGTAAAATTAGGAGGATGAGGAATAACTCTTGTTATGATAGTAAAAATAATCAACAATAATATTGCAAGCATGGAATTAATATTTTACTGAGTTTTCCTTCTTTGTCAAATTAAGTTTTTTATTTTTTCGTGAATAATTGAATTTGCTGTGATGTAACCTGTGGTTTTATAAGTAGGATATTTTCCATTTAAGTCAGTAAATTTACCTCCTGCTTCCTCAATCAAACAGACTCCGGCGGCAAAATCCCAAGGTTTATCATTATACTCAACTGCCGCATCCAATTTACCTTCAGCAATATAGCTTAATGTGCGTGCAGAAGAACCAAACATTCTTATATTAAAAACGTTACGAGAGAGTTTGTCTAAGTCTTTTAGCATCCTTGAGGGAGCATAGCGAATACTGGAATCAAAAGAAATAGAACACTCCTTTAAGTTTTCTCTTAAAGACACAGAAATTCTTTTTCCATTTTTATAAGCTCCATTGTCTTTCTCTCCTACATAAAGTTCATCCTCATAAGGTATGTAAATCACTCCCAAAACAAATTTGCCTTTATATAATAGTCCAATAGATACTCCAAAAATATTAATATTTCTTATATAATTATGTGTACCATCTAAGGGATCAATAATCCAAAGGTATTCCTTTTCAAGATTTTCTTTTGTTTTTTCTTCTCCTAAGATTCCATGAGAAGAAAAATGAATTTTAATTTTCTCTACAATTATTTCCTCTGCTTTCTTATCAATCTCAGTAAATAAATTTCTATCTCCTTTAGAATATACCTTATTCACCTTTCCAAAATTATCCAGCAGAAACTTTCCTGCCTCTTTGGCTGCTTCAATCGCTAAATTAATCATTTTATCTTTCCTACAGGCATAAGATAAAGAGGCTCTTCTTTTATCTTTAGTATTCTTTTTACCTCCTCATCATCAAATGCACCAATAGCTACTGTTCCTAATCCCAAATTAGTAGCTGCCAGATATATATTTTGCCCCATATGTCCTACTTCTATAAATACATAACGTAGTCCTCTTTCTCCATAATGAGAAGTAGTCTTTTTAAAAGAGGCAGAAATTACCATTATTAAGGGAGCAGAAGCTATAAATAATTGATGGAAAGAAGCTCTTGCCAATTCTTTAATTATATCCGCATCAGAAAATTTAATTAAAGAGTGATCCTGCTCATAATGATAAATTCCTTTTTCTAAACCCTTAACATTATTTATCACTATGTAGAGAGATAAAGGAAATAAAGCTCCTGCAGAGGGAATTGTACGAAAACTTTCACTTTTTCCATAAGCAGCCCAACTAAGATAAGATAACTCTTCTTTACTTAAAGACTCTTCTTTATAATTCCGATACGATTTTCTTTCTTTTAAAAGTCTTATTAAACTATCTTCTTCTATTGATGGTAAAAAAAATTTCTCTTTCAAAGTTAAGTATTTTACGCGAGGGGAGATGTGCTTATTTTTTCAAACTCTAAAGCTATCTTCCATCCCTGATCAGTCTCTTCTACTCTCACTACTTTTCCTCTTATAAAATAAGGTCCTATCTCTTTTATAAAGAAAGGTAAATTCATAGGAATTAAGGTCAATTTTCCTGTAACTATTCTTCCCACCTCAAGAGGTTGAGAAGATATAATTTTTGCCCCTCCCGCACTGATATCAATTACCTTTATTCCTTCCTTAAGTTCAGAAAGGATCAAATCCGTCTTTTCTTCTCCTTTTAAATACCAGCGATTAAATTTTCTTTTTTCCTCCATCTATCCTCCTTTTATAGCAAGAGTGTAATATTATATCACTACTTTTAATAAAAGCAACAAAAAATCCCCTCCCTTTCTTCTTAAAATTTAAGAAAGGGAGGGGCAAAAATTAATATTCAGGATATGGAGGTTGTTGAGGCTGTTTCTCTTCCTTTTCTGGTTTTTCAGCTACTACACACTCAGTGGTGACAAGTAAAGATGCAATGGAAGCAGCATTTTGAAGTGCAGTGCGAGCAACCTTTGTAGGATCAATTATTCCTGCAGAGAACATATCACAAACTTTATTTCTTTCTGCATCAAATCCTATATTTGTCTTTTCTTTTTTCAATTTCTCTACAATTACTGAACCTTCAAATCCTGCATTAGAAACAAGTTGTCTTAAAGGTTCCTCTAACGCTCTTTTTACAATATTTACTCCAATTTGTTCATCTCCTTCTAATTTCAGTTTTTCCAAAGCAGGAATGCAACGCAAAAGTCCTATTTCGCCTCCAGGAATAATTCCTTCCTCAACTGCAGCACGAGTTGCATGTAAAGCATCCTCAACTCTTGCTTTTTTCTCTTTCATCTCTGTTTCGGTGGCAGCTCCTACATTTATTACTGCTACTCCTCCGGCTAACTTTGCTAGTCTCTCCTGTAACTTTTCCCGATCATAATCGGAATCAGTTTCTTCAATTTGCTTTTTAATCTGATTAATTCTTCCCTGAATTGCACCTGTTTCCCCTGCTCCCTCAACTATAGTTGTATTTTCTTTATCTACCCTTACTCTTTTTGCTCTTCCTAAATCTTCTAATTCAACACTTTCTAATTTTATTCCTAAATCTTCTGTAATTGCTCTTCCTCCAGT
>CAZBLX010000100.1:0-3851 GCA_964492865.1 uncultured Planctomycetia bacterium
GTCTTAAAACAATAAAAAGAAATAATAAAAAAGAAAAAATTTTAATCTCTGAGGGCAATTTAAAAAATAAAGCTGATAAGAAAAACAAAAAGGCGCTTAAAAGAGAAGCTAAGGAAACAATACGAAAAATTAAAAAAATTAATATCCAGCCAATTATACTTATTATCAAAGGGAAAAAAAGTAAATTGTATTTGGTTACTAATCCAGAAATTGCCCCTAAGGTAGTAGAAACTCCTTTACCTCCTCTAAATTTTAAAAAAAGACTCCAGTTATGTCCACTGACCGCCAAAATCCCCACAATAAGATAAACCCAAAAAGAACTTTCAGGTAATAATAACAAACTGATTATAACTGCTAAAAATCCCTTTAAAAAATCTAAAAGGAAAACCAAAATTCCCCAGTTCTTCCCCACTACCCTGGCTACATTAGTGGCTCCAATATTTCCTGAACCAAATTTTCTTATATCTATACCCCTTACCAGTTTCGTTATCCAGAAACCAAAAGGAAGACTTCCCAGAATATAAGCTAAAAGAAAAATAAAAATTAAATTTATCATCTCTGATTTAAAGCCTTAATTCCTCTTCTTAAATAATCTACTCCTGAGATTAAAGTAAATATAGCAGTTAAAATCCAGAAAATCTTTACAAACAAAGAAAAATCAGAAAGAACCACCAGAATTGTTATCATCTGAAAAAAAGTGGTCAGTTTTCCCCATAATGAGGGAGAAATAGAGACTTCAATTTTTAAAAAGGTAAGAATAACAATCCCTAAAAGAATTAAAAAATCTCTACTTACCACAATAAGAACTAACCATAAAGGTAAATTGAATTTTAAAAAATAAAGGGTAATAAAAGCAGATAAAAGAAGCAATTTATCTGCTAAAGGATCAAGAACTACACCGATAGAGCTTTTTTCTTTCTTTATCCGTGCTACTAACCCATCTAAGAAATCACTTAAAATAGCAAGGATAAATACTCCTATAGCTATTTTTTTTAAAAAAGGAAAAGATTTAGAATAAAGAAGTAGAGAGATAAAAATAGGAATAAGTATAATTCTTGTAATTGAAAGTTTATCAGCAAAACTCATTAATAAAAAATTATTACTTTTTCTCTGTCTCCTCCGCTTCTCCAATGGGTTTAAGTTTCGTTCCATCATAAGGACAGTATTTTATATCAGAAGTAAAACGGCGACCACACTTGGGACAATACTTTGTCTCCATTTTCTCAGCAACTATAGCTCCGGTAACTGCCCCCCACAGCTGCTCCGATTCCGGCACCTTCAGCAGTATGTCCTGACTGATGTCCAATAATTGCTCCTATTGTGCCTCCGGCAACTGCTCCGGTAGCAGCTCCCCTCTGTACAGTAGTGCATCCACAGATTAAACCTAAAATAGCTATTAAACTTAAATAACGCATTCTCTCTCCTTTCTTTACTCAATTATACCCATTCTTTTTGGTGGCCACCAGATAAAAATTGCTTTACCAATAATATCTTTCTCATCAACAAATCCCCAGAAACGACTATCAAAACTGGAGATACTATTATCTCCTAAAACAAAGTATTTTCCTTGAGGCACCACTACATCAGTATATTCACCTTGAGTATAATAATAATGATTAGCAATATTGGGCTGGACAACTAATTTTCCATTAACATAAACATTTCCATCTTTAATTACTACATGCTCTCCAGGAAGTCCAATTAACCTTTTAACATAAGCTTTTTTTCTATCACAGGGAGGAATAAACACAATAATCTCACCTCTTTTTGGTTTTCTTATTCCCGGAATCCGTAAATTAGTAAAAGGAATTTTAGGCCCATAAATTACTTTACTTACAAATATTTTATCACCAGGTTTAAGCGTAGGCACCATAGAATTTGTAGGAATTTTATAGATTTGAAAAAGGAATGTTCTTAAAAAAATAACTAATGATCCAGCAATAACAATTGCCTCTATCCACTCTCTTAAAGCTCCCGCTTTTTTCTTCATTTCTCCATCCTTAAAATTTCCAAAAATGCCTCACGAGGAACACTTACTTTGCCAATTTGCTTTAATTTCTTTTTTCCCTCTTTCTGTCTTTCCCATAATTTCCTTTTCCGTGTAATATCTCCTCCGTAACATTTTGCGGTAACATTTTTTCTTAAAGGAGGAATACGTGCAGAAGCAATAATCTTTGAGCCAATTGCTGCCTGAATATTTATTTCAAACATCTGACGAGGAATAATTTTTCTCAATTTCTCTACCACTTCTCTTGCTTTATAATAAGCTTTATCTTTATGTGTTAGAAAAGAAAAGGCTTCGGCTATCTTGCGATTAAAAAGTATATCTATTCTTACAATATCTGTTTTTCTATACCCAATAAACTCATAATCTAAAGAGCCAAATCCTCGTGTTGCTGATTTTATCTTATCATAAAAATCAACAATGATTTCTGAAAGAGGCAATTCAAATATAATACTGATTCTATCTTTTCCTAAATAATCCATTCTTATAAAAATTCCTCTTCTTGATTTTGCTAATTCACAAATTGTCTCCATATTTTCTAAAGGAGTTAAAATTGTTGCTTTAACAAAAGGTTCCCTGATTTCTTCTATAGAGTTTAAGGGCGGTAATTTATGGGGGCTTTCTACATCTATGATTTCACCATTTCTCATCTTTACTTTATATTTTACATTAGGAGAGGTAATAATCAAATTAAGGCCGAACTCTCGCTCTAAGCGTTCCTCAATTATCTCCATATGAAGTAATCCCAAAAAACCACATCTGAATCCATAACCTAAGGAACCTAAATTATCAGGCTCATAAGAAAAAGAAGGATCTTGAAGGTGTAATTTTTCTAAAGCTTGACGCAGAACCTCATAATCCTTAGGGAAATTAGGGAAAATTCCACAGAAAACCATAGGAGGAATTTTTTTATAATCTAAAAGAGAGTTTTTTTGAGAGCTATCCTTAGAGAAAACAGTATCAGGAACATCTATCTTGCGTGGATCTTTTATATGGCAACATATATAGCCTACCTCTCCACATATAAGTTTATCTTTTTTAACTGGATATGGAGAAAATACACCTACTTCCTCCACCGTAAAACTTTCCTTTGCTTCAAGAAGCGTAATCTCATCTCCTATTTTTATCTCTCCATCAAAGATACGTATAAAAAGAACCACCCCTCTATAAGTATCAAAAGTGGAATCAAAGATAAAAGCTTTCAAAGGACTATTTAAATCTCCTTTGGGAGGAGGAATTTCTTTAATTACTCTCTCAAGTAGCTTCTCTACTCCCTTTCCTTCTTTGGCAGAAATTAATGAAATCTCTTCTTCCTTAAATCCAAAAAATTCTTTTAATTGAGATATTGTTCTTTTAATATCTGCTTGAGGTAAATCAATTTTGTTAATTACCGGAATAATCTTCAAATTAGCCTCCAAAGCAAGATAAAAATTTCCTACAGTTTGGGCTTCAACTCCCTGTGTAGCATCAACAAGTAAAATCGCACCTTCAGAAGCTCTTAAGGATTTGGCTACCTCATAAGTAAAATCTACATGTCCTGGAGTGTCAATAAGATTCAAGATATAATCTTTAAATTTTAATCTCACTGCTTTTGCCTTTATAGTTATACCTCTTTCTCTCTCCAGCTCCATACTATCTAAAAATTGCTCCCGCATTTTCCCTTTATCTACCGCATGAGTCATCTCAAGAATTCTATCGGCAAGGGTAGATTTTCCATGGTCAATATGGGCAATAATACAGAAATTTCTTATTTTTTCTTTATTTTCCATAAATAATCTTTATAATTTTTTCTATTACTTCTTCTAAAGAAAGATCTGTTGTATCTATATAAATAGCATCTTCTGCT
>CAZBLX010000101.1:0-3746 GCA_964492865.1 uncultured Planctomycetia bacterium
AAATCTCACCAAAATTGGTCTCTACACCAATTACTTTTTTATTTTTTGTTAATATCTTAGATACCTGTGCCTCCAATATTTTTATATTTTTGTTTTCTTCTAAAAAAGAACGGGCAACTTTAGGATATAAGAATCTATCTACCTGAGCTCTTGTTGACCAGACTGCTTTCCCTTTACTTTTGTTGAGTCGACGATAACTTACCGCACATTTATCAGCAATTTTACCAATTAATCCTCCCAAAGCATCTATCTCTTTTACTAACTGCCCCTTAGAAACACCCCCTACCGCAGGATTACAAGAAAGCTTTCCTATTGTATCTAAACTTAAAGTTAAAACTAATACTGATGCTCCTAATTTGACAGAAATATTGGCTGCTTCAATTCCTGCATGCCCTGCTCCTACAACAATTACATCCCATCTTTTCATTTCAGTCCCAGAAGCCTTCAATTTTTGCATTGCAAAATTTACATCTTCCCTTATAGATTCTGTTTTCCTCTACAGAAAAACCTACTCTTTTAATAAGCAATTCTCCACATTCAGGACAATAGGTATTTTCTCCATAGTCAGTATATATATTGCCGATATATATATACTTTAAACCTTGCTTTTTTCCAATTTCATAAGCTTTTTCCAAAGTAGATAAAGAAGTAGCTTGACTTTCATAAAACCTATAATCTGGATGAAAGCGATTAACATGCCAGGGGATATCGCAAGATATAGAAGCAAGAAAAGAAGCAATCTTTTTAAGTTCTTCTTCAGAATCATTTAATCCAGGAATAATTAAAGTAGTTACCTCTACCCAAATCCCTTTCTCTTTCATTAACTTTATATTTTCTAATACAGGAGTCAAACTTGCTTTACAATATTTTTTATAAAATTCTTCAGAAAAAGCTTTCAAATCTATATTAGCTGCATCCAGATACGGAGAGATTAACTCTATTGCCTCTTTACTCATAAAACCATTGGTGACAAAATTATTATAAAGACCCCGCTTTTTAGCCAATTTTGCACATTCATAAGCAAATTCAAAAAATACTGTGGGTTCTGTATAGGTATAAGAGATGCTTCTGCATTTATACTCAAGAGCTTCTTCTACAATCTGATAAGGTGTAAACTTTTTCCCTCTAATCCCTAATTTATCTGCTTCTTCCTTCTGAGAAATCTCCCAATTCTGACAAAATACACATTTAAAATTGCATCCTAAGGAAGCTATAGAATATGCCCAACTGGAAGGAAGAAAATGAAAAAATGGCTTTTTCTCAATGGGATCAATACTTCTGGCAACCAATTCCCCATAATTTAGACTGTACAATACTCCTTTCTCATTCTTTCTTACTCTACATATCCCTAAACTGCCATCTTTAATTTTACAGAAATGATTACACAGCTGACATTCCACAATATTATTTTCTTTTTTCTGGTAAAAGAGAGCTTCCTGCATTTTCTAAATTATATAATTGATTTTACCTTCTTTCAATGTTAATATATTTTTAAAATGAGAATAAGATATAAAAATTCAACTGATTGGGATATGAAAAAGATTGAAGAAACCTATTTTCTGCAAGAGAAAAAACCAGGGAAGAGAAAAAAATATTTATTAATTCCTTTTATCTTTTTATTCTTTTTAATTGCTTTTTTTATTTTTTCTCATCATTATAGAATAATCCTCATTCCTCATCTAAAAAAGCCTAAAAGAAGTCTGCTTACGACAAAATTTCTAAAATCAATCAAATTAATAAATTCAGAAGGAAAAATTAAATTTTCTCAGGGAGTAATTTACCTACCTCTTTTTTATAAAAAACCTCAAGGGTTAATTCTTAATGTGAAAGAAACTGTTGATTTAGAAAAAAATTATCTTTCTTTGCATCTAAATTTTTTAGAAAATATACCCTCTAAGCTGAAAATAACCTGTATAGTAAGAGATGACCAGTTTTATTCTAATGCTCTTAATCCCTTGAAGGTAAAGATTAACACTACCGATCCCAATAAGCAAACTGTCCTTCTTAACTTTAAAAACATATCCTCTTTAGTAAATCTTTCTCGAATAAAGCAGATAAGATTAACTTTTTATAATTTAAAGAATGAACCTCTTTCTTTGCTAATTGAGGATATAAAACTTAAAGGGAAGGAGGTAGAATGAAAGTCATTGCCATTGTTAACCAAAAAGGAGGTTGCGGCAAAACAACCACTTCTGTTAATCTTTCTTTTGCCTTAAGTAAAAAATATAAAACTCTTTTAATTGACTTAGACCCTCAATCTCATGCAAGTTTATATTTAGGAATGAAAAATCAAGAAAAAAGCATTGTAGATGTCTTTGAAAGTTTTTTAAATAAGAAAAGTGTGGATTTAAATTCTTTTGTTCAGAAAAGAAGAGAAAATCTTTTTCTCCTTACCTCACGTATAAGTTTAAGTATATGGGAACACAAAATTAATAATCTTCCTGATAAATTATTCTTTCTTTATAAAATTCTCTCTTTAAATGCTCATTATTATGATTATGTAATTATTGATTGTCCTCCTAATTTAGGACTACTTTCTTTAAATGCCATTGTAGCTTCTTCTTATGTTATTGTTCCTCTCTTAATCTGCCCTTTTTCCTTAGAAGGGTTAAAAACTCTTGGTGAGATTTTAAAATTAGTTAAAGAAAAGACCACTAAAGACATAAAGACACATTATCTCATCACTCAATTTGACCGTCGTTCTAAATTCTCTTCAGCTTTTTTAGAAAATATCAAAAAAGAACTAAAAAATAATCTTTTAAATACAATCATAAGAACAAATATAAGTCTAAGGGAGGCTTCTTTTAAAGGATTAAGTATTTTTGAATATAAACCTCGCTCCCGGGGAGCGGAAGATTATTCTTTACTTAGTGAAGAGATTACCTCTTTTGACCAGGATAAAAGTTGGGCTTATTTCTTCTTTAAAGGAAAAGATTTTAAAGAGATTTATGTAGTTGGTGATTTTAACTTGTGGCAGAAAAAAGAAGAATACAAGATGAGAAGAATTGATGAAGAAAGCTGGTTTTTAACCCTTCCTCTTAAGAAAGGAAAATATCGTTATAAATTCTTAGCAGAAAATAACTGGATAACTGACCCTTATAATCCTCATCAGGAAGATGATAATTTTGGAGGGAAAAACTCTGTAATTTTTATAAGTTAGCTAAAATCTCGATAGCTTTTTCATTATTATTTGAAGAAAAAATTAAAGTAGCAACTTCAGCGGTGGTGGTAGTTCCATAGATATATTCTAAATCAATATTTGCCTCTTTAAATTTTCCTGCCATTTTATGCAATTCTCCTATTTTATCGGGAAGTTCTACAATTACTACCTCTTTAGCCTCTGGTTTCAATCCTTTTTGTGAAAGAATCTCTTTGGTCTTTAAATTATCAGAAGTAATTATTCTAAATATAGCCTGATTATTCTCTACATAAGCAGCAATAGCACGAATATTAATCCCTTCTTTTGAAATTATCCCTGTTATCTCTTCTAACTTACCCACTTTGTTCTCAACAGCTACTACAATCTCCTCTCCCTTTACTACTTTCATCTTCCTCCTTTCACTTTAAAGAATGAGAAAAAGAGAACAAATTTATTGAAGAAATTTCTGTCTCAGGATTATCCTGAGAAGCACCTCTTTCAGGGTCATACTTCAACTTTAATTTATCTATTTTAAATATCTGAGGAGTATCTATATCAAAAGAAAATTTACAATCCACTACTTTTTTGGATAAAACAGTGTACTGAT
>CAZBLX010000102.1:0-3738 GCA_964492865.1 uncultured Planctomycetia bacterium
CCACTGGCAATCTGTCCGATAGCACTCAATTTTTCTGCCTGAATAAGCATGGATTGAGTCTTTTCTAATTCTTCTCTTTTTCTTATAAGGTCCTCAATTACATTTAATAAAGCAAGTTGAGCGGATTCCATCTCCTGATGAGCTTTTTTTAAGATTTCTTTTCTTTCTCTTTCCTCTTCAAGAATATGTCTAATCCCTGTTTCTTTCTCTGTAAAAGAAAGTAAATAACGCATATTTTTAAAAAGAAGTATTATCTCTTTTTTGTTGTTGTATTTTATAACAGACACACTTAAACTGAAAGGAATAGTTTTTCCTTCTTTTGTTTTTAAATTTATTTGATATTCAGAGAGGGACTCTTCTTTTGTAATTTTCTTCCATAATTCTTTAAAAAGAGATTCACTTTCCCATAAAAAAGAGAGAGATTTATCTTTTATTTCCTCTTCTTTATATCCTAAAATTTTTTCTCCTGCCCGATTAATACTTTTTATTTTTCCTTCCTCATTAGAGATGATTAAAATATCTTTTAAACTTTGAAGAATCCTCTGCAGATAAGAATTTATCTTTTGAGTCTTTTCTAATTCACTTTTAAGTTGAGCAATTAAAGAAGAGGCGTAATCAACACTTTCTGCAAAAGAGATTTTTTCTTTTTCTAAGTGAGGAAAGGACTCCTGAACAATTTCTTTAAGTTTTTTAAGTCTTTTTTCTAAATTTTTGTAAAAAAACATTACGTCTCTTCTTTCGCTTCTCTGCTTTCTTTAGCTATTTCCGGAATTCTGTATTTTTTGGGTCTGCCTAATTCTTCTAATAAAGAATTTACCTCTTCTTTAAGGCGTATCATCTCTAATTCTCTATCTATCATTACATGATGGAATCTTTCTAAATATTCTGTTTTCTCTTTTATCTGCCGATGTGCTTCTTCCAATTCCTTTATTCTTTTTCTTTCTGCCTCTTCCTTAGCTTTTATTATTGCTAATTCTTTGTCTTTCTTCATAAGTTCTCTGATAAGGCGTAAATCTCGCCCTATTCCAATTGCTCCAATAATATTTCCTTTTTTATCTATTAAAGGCGAAGCATTGAAACTGAAAGGAATTTTTTTGCCTTCTTTACTTATCAAGTTCAACTCTAATCCTAATACATTCTCACCTTGCAAAGCTTTTTCTACTCCTTTTTTTAAACCCTCTTCCAGGTTTTCTTTGGCTATTATTTTATTTACATGTTTATCTTTTAATTCTTCCTCTTTATATCCTAAAATTTCCCTAACTGCTTTATTTACCTTGGTTATATTTCCATTTTTATCTAATACAATTACAACATCAATCTGACTGTTGAGAACATTTTCCATCTCTAAATTTATTTCTTCTATAGAGTTTAAAAGTTTACCTGTGGTAATTTTAATGAAAATGAAAATTATACTTATTAAAAAAAGAGCAAAGATACCGATGGAGAAATCAAAATAACCGGTTTTTCCTAAGTAGAATAAAATTATGTAAAAAGTTCCCAATGTCACTAAAGAAAAGTTACCCAACAAAAACTGTGTTTTCAGGTCAAAACCTTTTCTATGAAAAGAGGCTTCAAGAAAGAGAAGAAGAGGGTTAAGTTTATGGACAAGAATAAAGATGAGAGGAATACTGATAAAAAGAGTTACTATTTGAGAGGAGATTTCAACAAGAAAAAGTTTATCACTTAAAGGAGGGCTTGTGTGTGTAAGTAAGTAATACCCTACCAATGCTGAATTTCCTCCATAAAGAGCATAAATTATTTCGGCAATAAGATATTTTAAAGGAAGATTATAGATAGTTTTTCGTGCCTTTTTCTTTTCTTCTTCAGAGGACTCTTCCTTTAATGCTTTTTCTATTGAAGAAAACCAGTAAAGAGTGAGTCTATGGATTATAAAAATATAGACTGTTACATAAGGTATCCATCCTATCGCTCCTTGAAAAAATAACTTTTGCCACTCTTCAAACTCAACTAAACCACATCCTAAAATAGTAATAAACCATAAGAGGGGAGGAAGGATGGAAAGAAGAAAGGCGGTTTCTAAAATAGATTTTTTTATCTTTTTTATTTTTACCTGCACTTTTAAAAAATTATACAAAACTAATAAAAGAAAAACAAGAATTATGATAAAATAATAATAGATTGCTTAAAGAAGAAAAATGTGGTATAAATAAAAATTCTTTAAGAAGTGCAAAATGAAGAAAAAACAAGTCTAGGAAGGGTATTGAAAGGCAGGGATGAAAGATAGAGCTGTATGCGAGGGTGGCGGAAACAACTCTTGTTCGCAAGAACAAGCTTTTTTAAAAATAGTTGTTCCCGCAATGGCAGAGAAGAAAAAACAAGGCCAGGAAAGGTATTGAAAGGCAGGGATGAAAGATAGAGCTGTATGCGAGGGTGGCGGAATTGGCAGACGCGCTGGCTTGAGGGGCCAGTGGTAGCAATACCGTAGGGGTTCAAATCCCCTCCCTCGCAGGATTAAAGATGAAGATAGTAGTTTGTATAAAACAGGTCCCTGAAACTGTAGAAGTAAAGATTGATCCTAAAACCAATACTCTCATCAGAGAAGGGGTAGCCTCAATTATTAATCCCTTTGATATGTATGCGATTGAAGAGGCAATTCGTTTAAAAGAAAAATATAATGGAATAACTTATGTAATTACTATGGGACCTCCTCAGGCAGAAGAGGCTTTACGAGAAGCTCTCTCTATGGGAATAGATGAAGCAATTCATTTATGCGATAAAGCTTTTGCCGGTTCAGATACCTGGGCAACAAGTTTAGTATTGGCAAAAGCAATAGAAAAGATTAAAGATGTAGATTTAATAATCTGTGGGAAACAGGCTTCTGATGGAGATACAGCGCAGGTTGGTCCTGGAATTGCTGCCCATCTTAATTTACCTCAGGCTACCTATGTAAGAAAAGTTAGAGAGATAGATTTAGAAAAAAAGCTCATGTATGTGGAGCGTCTTCTTGAGGGAGGATATGAGGTATTAAGAGTGGAACTCCCTGCTCTTATAACTGTAGTTAAAGAGATAAATGAACCACGTCTTCCTTCTTTACGAGGAAAGATGCGCGCTAAAAGACAGTCTATACCTATCTGGACTCATAAAGATTTAGGATTGAAAGAGGAAGAAGTAGGATTGAAGGGTTCGCCAACTCAAGTGGTAAAGATATTTAGTCCTCCCCCGCGAGCAAAAGGAAAAATTTTTGAGGGAGATATAGAGGTGTGTGTGGATAAATTAGTGGCTGAGCTGAAAAAAATTTTATGAGTAAAGAGGCAATAAAGGTTATAGAAGAAAAATGCACCGGTTGTGGATTATGTGTAAAAGCGTGTCCATTTTCGGCTATCTCTATTGTTAAGAAGAAAGCAGTTATTGATTTGGAAAAATGTAATCTCTGCGGTGCCTGTAAAGAGGTCTGTAAATTAAAAGCAATTGTTATTTTTAAACCAGAGATAGTAAAGACGAAAAAATTAGATGAGTATAAAGGAGTGTGGGTATTTGTTGAGGAGGAAGATGGAGAAATAGCGGGAGTCTCTTGTGAGCTTTTAGGTAAGGCAAAGAGATTAGCTTCTGATTTGGAAAGTGAGGTTGTGGCGGTATATTTGGGATTTAATATAAAAGAGAAGGCAAAAAGACTATTTTCTAAAGGTGCAGACAAAGTTATTATAGTAGAGAAAGAAGAACTGAAAAATTTTATTGCTGAAAACTATGCTAATATAATTTCTTATCTTATAAAAAAGT
>CAZBLX010000103.1:0-3723 GCA_964492865.1 uncultured Planctomycetia bacterium
GAAGAATAAGGAATAAAAATTTTTTCCTTTTTTCTCAAGCCATACCTCCAATCATCCTATTTATTGCCTCTCCTGCAGGAACCATAGGAAATACATTTTCTTCCTCTTCCACCCAGAAATCAGCTACCACCGGCCCTTTGTAAGAAAGAATCTCTTTAACTGATTTCTTTATTTGAGAAGATTTAGTAACCTTTATTCCCTTTATCCCATACCCTTCAGCTATTTTTACAAAATCGGGATTTTTTAAAAAAGTATATGAATATCTTCTTTTGTAAAAAAGCTCCTGCCACTGTCTCACCATTCCCAAATAGTTATTATTTAAAATGATTACTTTCACCGAGAGATTGTATGTGCTTAGCGTAGCTAATTCTTGAATATTCATCTGAAAAGAACCATCTCCAGCGATATCAACAACCTCTTTATCAGGATGAGCTACTTTTGCTCCGATACTGGCAGGAAATCCATAACCCATTGTGCCTAATCCTCCACTGGATAAAAAGTGACGTGGATAGTCTATTTTATAAAACTGCGCTGCCCACATCTGATTCTGTCCAACCTCAGTTGCAATTATTGCTTTCCCTTTCGTCTGTAAATAAAGCTCTTCAATAACCTCTTGAGGTTTAATGTTTCCTTTTGCGCTTTTTTTATAACTTAAAGGATGTCTTTTTTTCCACTCCTTAATTCTTTTGTGCCAACTTTCTAAAGCAGGCAATTTATTCTCATCTATCTCCTCAAGCAGTTGCCCTAATACATTTTTTGCATCCCCCACAATAGGAACATCTACTTTTATATTTTTACTGATTGAAGTAGGATCAATATCAATATGGATAATTTTTGCCTCAGGAGCAAAAGCATCAATCTTTCCTGTTACACGATCATCAAATCGCACCCCTACTGCAATTAATAAATCAGCCTCAGTTATTGCCATATTAGCATAAACTGTTCCATGCATTCCCGGCATTCCTAAAGAAAGCGGATGGGTTGCCGGAAACCCACCTAATCCCATCAAAGTTGTAGTTACAGGAATATTCAATTTTTCTGCAAATTCACGCAATAAAGATGAAGCCTCAGAAATAATTACACCACCCCCCGCAATAATTACCGGACGTTTTGAGTTATAAATTAATTTTAAAGCTTTTTTAATTTGACCAGGATGACCAAAATAAGTAGGCCGGTAACCTCTTATAGAGACTGTTTCAGGATATATAAACTCGCTATCTTGCAATTGAACATCTACAGGTAAATCAATTAATACCGGACCAGGTCTTCCTGTATTAGCAATATAAAAAGCTTCTTTTATTGTCTTTGCTAATTCTTTAACATTTTTAACTAAATAATTATGCTTGGTAATAGAGCGAGTAATTCCAGTGACATCAGCCTCCTGAAATGCATCATTACCAATTAAAGAAGTTCTAACTTGTCCTGTTATAGCAACTAAAGGAACTGAATCCATATAAGCGGTAGCAATACCGGTAGTTAAATTTGTTGCCCCCGGACCTGAAGTTGCAATGCATACCCCTACCTTGCCTGTTGAACGTGCATAACCATCAGCAGCATGTGCAGCAGCCTGTTCATGTCTGGTTAAAATAAATTTAATTGGAGCCTCATAAAGACAGTCAAAGATAGGAAGAACTGCTCCTCCCGGATATCCAAACATTACTTCTACTTTTTCTTTTAACAAACTCTCTACTAAAATCTGTGCACCCTTCATAACGGATAAATTATATCATAACAGTTTAGAAAAATAAATATTTTACCTTTTGTTTACTTTAAAATACTCAAGTTTTTTGAGTGCTTCAACCAAAATTCTGCACTCTTTCTTAATCCTAAATCTGCAGGGTATGGATGTTTAAAATCTAAGGAAAGTAACTTCTTTATACTATAAATTCTATCTCTTAAGAAAAATTTTAATTTTCTTCCCAAAAAAGGCAAATTTAATAGCACAGGTTTCAGATAAGATGGGATTTTTAAAGGAGGTTTAGCTTTTATACTTTCAACAAAAATATCAGCTATTTCTTTTAAAGTTAAAATCTCCTTATCAGCTACAAAAAAAGTGCCTTCTGTAAATTCTTCCTTGGATAGAGAAAATATCATAGCTTCTATCAGGTTTTTTACATATAATAAGTGCAATTTGTATTTGCCTTCATCTATCAAAGGAAAAAGTCTGTGTTTGAGTAAAAAAAGGATTAATCCTAAAAGATGTGGTTCAGACTCTCCATATACCATGCAAGGTCTTAAGATAACAATTTTCAACCCCTTTTTTCTGTAATCTAAAACTATTTTTTCCGCCTCTATTTTTGAAATCCCATAAATATTAGTCGCTTTGTAAGGTAAATCTTCAACCAAAGGTAAGTTTTTATTTCCACTCACTACAGCTACAGAACTTAAATATACCATTTTTTTTATATTTAATTTTAAAGCTAACTTGCAGATATTTTTTGTTCCCAAAACATTAACTTTATATAATCTCTTCCTTTTGTTACCCACATAACCTGCACAATGAAAGATTACATCTAAATTTAAATCTTTAATTTTTTCAATAAAACTTTCCTCTGTTATATCTGCATATATAAATTTTACTTTAAAAGGCGTTAAATACTTTATATTTTTAGAACTTTTTCTAACTAAACAAAAAATATTATTTTGATTATCCAGACAAAGCCTTTGGGTAAGAAACCTTCCTATAAAACCTGTAGCTCCTGTAACCAGAATATTCATCTCTGAAAACCTACCTCTTGTCAATAAAAATTCTTTATTCTCTCCATCTGTTTGGCTTTGTTATGTTCATGTCTATTAAGAGACTTTAAACTTCCTATTCATTTAGTAGTTTTGGAAGCAAAAATTAAAAAACCAGTATGAGAGGGAATTCTCTGCTCTGGACGAGTTTTTCCTTTCCTTACCAAAATTCTTCGTGTTATTACCTCTATCGCTTCAATATTAACAAATCCTTTCTCTTCTAAGCTAAATACTGTCTTTGTAAGTTGTTCATAAGTAGGACAAATTGTAGCTAATCTAAATCCCGGTTTTAAAGCTTTATAAGCAGCATCAAATAACTGCCAGGGGCTTCCAATATCAATCATTACAAAATCCACATTCTCCTCATCAAATCTATCCTTTACCTCTTTATGTTTAAACTCCACCCATTCCAGAAGCCCATTTTTTTCTACATTTTTCGTAGCATTCTCTAAAAAAACTTTATTCTTCTCATAACTGTAAACTTTACCATGTGGTCTTACAAAATTTGCCAAAACAGTAGTAAATGAACCACTTCCACATCCTGCCTCAATCACCCTTGCTCCAGGAAAGATAGTGGCTTTCATAAGAATTAATCCTGCATCCTTAGGATAAATAATCTGGGTTAACCTATTTACTTTCATTGTCAGCTCATAAAGAGTGGGGTAAAGAATATAGAATTTTTCTCCCAAATTTGTCTCTACTGTTTCTCCATAATTTTTCCCAATTATATTTTCTACTTCAATAAAACCTTTATCCGTATGAAAACGAAAGGGAGCCACTTTTATAAGGTATTTATTCCTTTCATCTCTATAAAGAATTACTATATCCTTTTCTTTTATCATAGCAATGTAATTATATACTAACTCCTCAAAAAAGCAAAATTGATTTTATTTTTATATACCGTAAGTTGACAAAATAAGCAATGCTTGATTTGTAAGTTATCATTTTTAAAATAAAAGCTTTGTTTTTGCAAATTATTTCTAAATT
>CAZBLX010000104.1:0-3706 GCA_964492865.1 uncultured Planctomycetia bacterium
TTTACAAAAAGAAAAGAAGATTTATCCTTTCTTTTATCAAGGTATTTTTTAATCGCTCTAATTGCTGGTTCTCCTAAAGGCAGAATTCTTTCTTTTCTTCCTTTTCCTTTTACCTTTACGATTCCTCCAATAAGATCAATATCTTCTTTTTTTAAATTTATAACTTCACTGACCCTGGCTCCACAGGAATATAAAAATTCCAAAATAGCTTTATCTCTTAAAGATATAAAGTCCTCACCTTTTATGCTTTCCAAAAGTTTGGCTATTTCCTCCTCGGTTAAAAAAGTAGGTAATTTCTTTTCTTGACGCGGATAAATTAAAGAGGCGGCAGGATTACTTTTTATAATTCCTTCACGCATCAAAAATTTAAAGAAACTCTTTAAAGTAGAGATTTTACGTGCCATACTTCTTTTACTTATTCGGGAAGAAAGAGAAGCCAAAAATTTCCTTAAGATAAAATAATCTATCTCTTTTATATCTAAATTTTTAAAATTATTCTCTAAAAAAGATTCCAATTCTTTTAAATCTCTTTTATAATTGATTAAAGTATGGAAAGAATAATTTTTCTCCATCTTTAAATAATTGAGAAACTTATCCCGATAATAAGAAAAAGGAAGTATCATCTTTATTTGGGCAATTGTTTAGCGGTATAGGTACAGTCTGGATATCTACTGCAGCCATAAAAAAGTTGGCCCTTTTTGTTTCTTCTTTCAACCAATTCACCTTCCTTGCAATGAGGGCATTTTACTCCTGTGGTGATACTTTCTGTATATCGGCATTGGGGGAAACCCTCACAGCTTAAAAATTTTCCTTTTTTTGACCACCTTACTACTAATTTTTTCCCGCAGAGAGGACATTTTTTCTCAGTAAAAAGAATATCCTTTTTAATTTTCTTTATAGCTTCATCTACACTTTCTTTAAAAGAAGGAAAGAAATCTTCCAATACCTTTTGCCAAGAAAGTTTTCCCTCCTCAACTTTATCTAAATTATTTTCCATCTGAGCAGTAAAATCCTCGTTGATAATATCAGAAAAATTCTCCACTAAAAGATCACTTACCTTTACGCCTAATTCCGTAGGAACTAAACTTCTCCTCTCTCGGCGAATATAACCTCTTTCAATTAAAGTTGAAATTGTAGGAGCATACGTTGAGGGACGTCCAATTCCTTTCTCTTCTAATAATTTTACCAAAGATGCATCATTAAAACGAGGAGGAGGTTTGGTTGTATGTTCACGTATATTTAAACTTTTCAAAATAACTTCATCTTCTTTATTTATAGAAAAAACATCTCTATTCTCTTCTTTTTTCCCCCAAATTTTTTCAAATCCTTCAAAAACGCATTCTTTTGCTTCTAAGAGAAACTGTGCTTTTGTATCAGGGGTAACTATTTTTATCTTTCTTATTCTATAAACTGCCTCTTTCATGAAAGAAGCAACAAATCTTTTCCATATAAGCTCATAAAGTTTAAACAAATCCTCAGAAAGATATTTCTTCAAATATACAGGTTCCTTATAAACATCGGTAGGTCTTATTGCTTCGTGAGCAAGTTGAGCTCCCCTCTTTTTAGGAAAGCGATAATCTGATAAAACTAAAAAATCTGAGCCTATTTTTTCTTTGATAAATTTTTTAACTTCCTCTTTTGCTTTCTCAGCAATAAAAAAAGAGTCTGTGCGCATATAGGTAATTAATCCCACCATTTTACCTTCAATCTCTACACCTTCATAAAGGGTTTGGGCTAATCTCATTGTCTTTTTTGCGGAAAACTTCAGATGTAGAAAGGATTCCTGCTGTAGAGAAGAAGTAATGAAAGGGGGAGAGGGTTTCTTTTTTATATCTTTCTCCTCAATATCTTTTATTAAAAACTTTTTATCTTTAAGAAAATTAACAATTTTTTCTGCCTCTTCTTTTCTTAAACTCTCTGCTTTTTCCCCTTCAAAACTTACCAAGCGCGCAACAAATTCTTTATCTTTTATTCTAAAAATAGCTTCAATACTGTAGTACTTTTCTGGCTTAAACTCTTTTATTGCTTTCTCCCTTTCCACAATAAATCTTAATGCTACTGATTGCACTCTTCCTGCAGAAAGTCCTTTGGTAATTTTTTTCCATAAAAAGGGAGATAAAAAATACCCTACAATTCTATCCAAAACTCTTCTTGCTTTTTGTGCCTCAACTTTGTTAATATCAATATCTTCTGGGTGAGCAAATGCTTTTTTTATTGCCTCCTCAGTAATTTCATGAAAAATGACTCTAAAAAACTTCTTATCTTTTGAAGAAATCTTCTCTTTAACATGAAAAGCAATAGCCTCCCCTTCTCTGTCGGGATCGGTAGCTAAATATACTATTTTTTTCTTTTTTGCCTTTTCTTTTAAAATCTTAACAATCTCCCTTTTTTCTGGGATTATCTGATAAAAAGGAGTAAATCCGTCGTTAATTTTTACCGCTAACCGATATGCAGGTAAATCTAAGATGTGCCCTCGTGAGGCAAAAACTTCATAATCTTTGCCTAAAATCTGAGAAATTGTTCTTGCTTTGGTAGGGGACTCTACAACAACAAGATATTTCTTCATTTCATTTTAACAAAACATAAAGGAGAAATTTCTTTAATAAGATTTTTCATCTGTAGAGAAATTACTGCTTTCATTACTTCTTCTTTCTTTAGCTGACTTTTTAATATAATCTCCTCTAAATATGTTCCTTTCTTATTTATTATATCAAAAACTATCCTTTCTTCTTCAGGGATTTCTATCTCCTTTTTGCTCACATTTAACTCCAAATTTAACTCCTCCAAAATATCCTCAAGAGAATCTACCAGTTTCGCTCCTTCCTTTATCAAAAAATGTGTCCCTTTACTCGTGGGAGAAAAAGCCTCTCCTGGCAGAGCAAAGACTTCTCGATTCTGCTCTAAAGCAAAGCGTGCGGTAATCAAAGCCCCGCTTCTTCCTGGTGCTTCAACTACTAATACTCCATAAGATACCCCACTAATGATTCTGTTTCTCTGAGGGAAATTCCTTCTAAATGGAGGCATTCTTAAAGGAAATTCAGAAATAACTGCTCCTTTCTCTGTAATTTTCTTTGCTAAAGAAATATTCTCCTTAGGATAAATATTTAAAAGTCCACTACCTAAAACAGCAACTGTAATTCCTTCTTTTAATGCCCCCTGATGCGCATAAGTATCTATACCTCGGGCTAATCCAGAAACGATAACCAATCCCAAAGAGGCCAAAGTTGAAGCAATTTTTTCTGCCATCATCTTTCCATATAAACTGGCCAATCTTGTTCCTACAATTGCAAAACAAAACTTAGTTAAAACTTCTCTTTTCCCTTTTACATATAAAACTAAGGGAGGTGAGGGTATCTCTTTTAAAAGAGAGGGATAAAAAGGAGAAAAAAAATCTATTATCTTTATATTTTCTTTTTTGGCTTCCTCTATTTCTTTTTCTGCCCATCTCTCTTTAAGTAATTTTAAAAATAATTCTTTCTGATGAGAAGATAAATTCAAGTCTTTTAAAATAAATTCTTTCCAATCTTTTCCTTCCTTCAAAAAAGAGATTGCCTTTTCTCTCTGCCAACTATTTAAATTTAATCTATTAAGAAGAAGTAATCCCTTCATTTTTTAAAATTTTAATAATCTCTTCACTTACTTCCTCTGGTGTAAGAGTTGATGTATCAACAAAATAATCCGCTTTAGCGTAAAAAGGGGCTCTTCT
>CAZBLX010000105.1:0-3680 GCA_964492865.1 uncultured Planctomycetia bacterium
ACTTTTGAGAAAGAGAAGATTGAATTTGCTTTCCCCACACAGACTTTGTATGTTCACAGTTTAAATGTCAAAAAATAATAATATAGAGCTTGTTTTCAATGATGAATATATCCTTATAGTCAATAAGCCTCCAAAAATCATCGTTCAGCCATCTCCAGATAATAGAGTTAATCTAACAACTATTTTAAAAGAGAAGTTAAAAGAATCGCTTTTTCCCTGTCACCGTTTAGATAAAGAGACTTCAGGACTGTTGATGTATGCTAAGACTCATGAAGTCGCCTCTTTTTTGACTAAACAGTTCAAAGAAAGAAAAATCGAGAAAAGATACTATGCATTAGTAAAAGGGGTGCCCAAAAGAGAAAAAGGAATAGTTGAAAGTTATGTGATTGATAAAGAAGGAAGACATTTTAAAGAAAAACCTAAAAAAGCCACCACTTTTTACCGATTAATTAAAAAATTTTCTCATTTCAGTCTATTAGAATTAATTCCTCTTACAGGTAGAACTCACCAGTTAAGAATTCAATTAGCCCAGATTGGTCATCCTATTTTGGGAGAGAAAAAATATGCTTATAAAAAAGATTTTCCTGTAAATTTTAAAAGGTTAGCTTTACATGCTTATTTTTTAAAATTTATACATCCAGTTAGTAAAGAAAAAGTTACGGTTTCGGTTGATTTAGCAGAAGATATAAAAGAATTTATTAAAAAGAAAGGAGGATAAAATGCTTTTTGGTTTTTTCCTTATTCTTTGTGGGATTTTAATCGCTATAAAACCGGTTCTTTTATCTTTTATCGTTGCATTTATTTTAATTTTTACAGGAATTTTCTTTGTGTTGTTAGGTTACTATTATAAGAGAATTTCCCGTAAGTTTGATAATCCTTTTATTGAATTCTTCTTTAGATTTTAGTAATATATTGTATTATGAAAAAAGAAATTTCCGTCCATCATCGTCCCCAGTGGAAGACACATATTGGGTTTTTATTGGCTACTATTGGTTCGGCAATCGGATTAGGTAATATCTGGCGGTTTCCTTATCTTTGTTATAAAAATGGGGGAGGAGCATTTCTTATCCCTTACTTTATCGCTTTATTTGTTGTGGGAGTTCCTTTAATGATTTTAGAGATAGGCTTGGGGCACAAAATGAAAGGTTCAGCTCCTGCCTCTTTTGCTATTATCTCTCGCAGATGGGAATGGCTGGGTTGGTGGCAGGTTATCTTTGTTATGTTTGGAATTGTTCTTTATTATTGTGTTGTGATTGCTTGGTGTCTGAATTATTTAATTTTTTCTTTTGATTTAGGGTGGGGAGATAATCCTAATGATTTCTTCTTTCATAAATTTCTTGCGACAAGTAACTCTCCTTTTAGTATTGGTAATTTAAGAACATCGATAATTTTTTCTCTTCTATTTGTTTGGTTTTTTAACTGGCTTATTGTGTTCAAAGGAGTAGTGAGAGGACTTGAGAGAGCAAATAAAATATTTATGCCTCTTCTATTTCTTCTTACCGCAATTTTAGTCTTTTGGAGTTTGAATTTAGAGGGGGCAAAAAATGGCTTATTGGTTTATCTTAAACCTGATTTCTCTCAACTTAAAAAACCAGCTGTTTGGATGGATGCTTTCAGTCAGATATTTTTTACCTTAAGTATTGGTTTTGGAATAATTATTGCCTATGCTTCTTATCTTCCTCGCAAAACGCAAATTGTTAAAGATGCATTCACTATTAGTTTAACTAACTGCTTTTTTTCTTTATTTGCCGGGTTAGGTGTTTTTTCTATATTGGGTTATATGGCTTATGTAAATTCTTTGCCCATTGATAAAGTAGTCAGTCAATCTATTGGTTTGGCATTTGTTGCTTATCCTAAAGCTATAAGCACTCTTCCTTATTTTAAACATCTTTTTGGAATAATATTTTTTGGAATTTTAGTTATTGCAGGGCTCTCCTCGGCAATTTCTATTCTTGAAGCTTTTACTTCTGCAGTGGTAGATAAATTTCACTATTCTCGTAAGGCAGTAGTTTCTGTGTTAAGTGTTTCTGGATTTTTGGGAGGAATAATTTTTACTACCCAGGCAGGTATTTATCTTTTAGATATTGTTGACCATTTTCTTACAAATTATGGATTAGTTATCGGAGGTATCTTTGAGTGTTTTATATTGGGTTGGATTTATAAAGCAAAAAGACTAAGAGAACATATCTCACACATCAGCCAGGTCAGATTAAGTAAATTATGGGATTTCTCTATTAAGGTAATCTCTCCTTTAGTATTAATAATCCTTTTGATTTCTTCTTTAAAACAGGAATTTTCCTCAGCTTATGGGGGATACTCTCCTTTAGCCTTAATCCTTATTGGTATGAATTGGCTTATTTATACTTTATTTTTTGCTTTTATAGTTGCTGCTCATGATTGGCGAAAAGAATTGAAAGAAAATGTTCATCATCAGTAATCTCCTTTTAGCCTTGGCGAAAATTTTAGATATTGTTTTAACAATCCTTTGGTGGTTAATTATTATTCGTGCTTTAATTAGCTGGGTTAACCCTGATCCTTACAATCCTATTGTTCAATTTCTTTATAAAACCACAGAGCCTATTCTTTATCCTATAAGAAAGTTTTTACCCTTGTATTTTAAAATAGGCATTGATCTCTCGCCTTTAATTGCTATCTTAATAATTTATTTCTTACAAATTTTTCTTGTAAAGACTTTACAAGATGTAGCTTTCAGATTAACAGGATAAATTTGTGAAAGCATACTCATTTTTGGCATCTCTCAAAGAAGGAGTAATTTTCAGATTAGGAAAGATTAACCCTGATTGTTCTTTTAAAAGAAAGTATTTTTCTTGGATGCATTCTTGAAAATCCTGTAAGGATAGAGTATATTTGAGAATGGAGGATAAAGAGATATAGGATGAGAAGAGATTTCACTTTAGTTGAGCTCGTCGTTGTTATTGCTATCATTGCAATTTTAGCTGCAATCGTTACCCCCAATGCTTTCAGGGCGATTGAGAAATCTAAGTGTGCAAGAGCTATACAGGAGGCAAAAACGATTAAGACAGCAGCTCTTTCTTATTATGCGGATACCGGAACCTGGCCTCCTCGTTATCGTCTTACCACTCCTCTTAATCCTTTCTTAACTGACCCCGGGGTTGCGGGATGGGATGGTCCTTATGTAGAGAAATGGAATGCTCACCCCTGGACAGGACATATTGGCTGGGATCCTACAATTGATTTGGATGATAGCGGAGTAGTTGATGGTTGTGTGGTTTTTGATGATGATCGTCCAGGAACAAGTGCTTCTAATAATCAAGGAAGAATCCCTCGGCGTTCAATGATAAAAATTGATGAAATGATAGATGATGGAGATTTAGCTACAGGATATGTGCAGGGGGATGGAGAAGGACTTCATGCCGCAGCTGGTGAGTTAGTAATTATGGTTGTTCATGATGGTGCTCCTTAAATTTGAGTGTTAAGTAAGTTATTTAGTATTTTTCCAAAATCTTAGATAGAAAAACTCTTGGTCTTGATGATCCCTATGCCATAAGTTGACAAAACAAGCAACGCTTGATCTGTAAACTTACAGGTTGATATCTGTTCGTCAAATCCCCCCAAAACAATAATCTTGCCCTTTTTCTTTTTATTTTATAAGATACTTTATAGGGTTTTTTAGATTTATGATTAAAGGACACAGGAAG
>CAZBLX010000106.1:0-3623 GCA_964492865.1 uncultured Planctomycetia bacterium
CGTTGAGATAAAAGCACTCCTTTATCATAAGAACGACAAATCTCTAAAGCCTCCTTCCATACTTTTTCAAAATGCTTACCAAATTTGGAAGCAATTTGTTTATCAAAATCAGAAGGCATCTGAATTTTATTCCCAATAAGAAAATATGTTTTGCCTTTAATTTTAACACTATAAGCCATCTCATCTCCAATAGTTGTAATTTCAAAGGTTTTGCTTATCTCTTCTTTAAGCTCTTTCTCTACTGTTTCTTTTATCTTAGAAAGCACTGTCTTTTTATCTATTTTCTTCTCTTTAAAAAATCCTTTTTTTGCTGCTGCATAAAATATTGCTCTATTTAAACCAAAAGATTTAGCTGAATCTAAAGGAAACCCTAATACATGAGCTCTTGCTGCCTGCAAAATAGCCATTACCTGGAATCTACCAATCATTTTATCTTCCGCCAGTATAAACTTGCTATAGGTGCATTTTCTCCCACCATGTAAAAAGAATCTAACTTTTTAATCACCATACCCTCGCTATTTTTGCTCAATGCTTTTCTAAAATCTTCTTTAATGTTTTTTAACTTTTGAAAGGTTAGAAAATAAAAAGGGGGTTTAAAATTGAATTCTTTAAGAATCTTTTTTCTTCTCTCTAAAGGCAGATTTCCTACAAACTCTTTATTTAAATAAATTACATCAAATACATAAACAAGAGGTTTATCCTTAGGTGAGGCAGCAAAAAGAGAGGGTATAAATCTTCTTCCTTTAAAAGCGCATAACTCACTATCTAAAATTGTACCTTCAGGAATACTTTTTTCTATAAAGGGTATCAAATATCTTAATCTCTCTGTCCAGTTGGGTTTCTTCTCTAATCTTCTCCCCCAAAACTCAATTTCTCCGTCTTCTGTCTTTATTATCTGCATTCTCCACCCATCTAACTTTTTCTCCCAAATCCAGGCACCTTCTATTTTCTCTCCAAAATAAGGAATAGGTTGCATAAGCCATACCGGCTTCATATTTCTTTACAAGCTTGGGTAAGTGAGTTTGCTGTTTGAGGGGGGAGAATAAAATAAAAAGAACCATTCTCTTCCTCATCTTCAACTTTAAAAATAGTCTCAATTAAATAGACATAATCTTCTTCTTTCTTATAAAAAGATAAAGTAATTCCCAAGATTTCATCAACAGAACCACTCAAAAGAATAGGAAAGGAAGGAACAATTACTCTTTTAAGAAAAAGTCCTAAGGTGCTTAAATAACTGTTGATGGCAACACTGCCAATTTCTTTTATTAAAGAAATACCTGCCTCTGTAAAAACATATGTTTTCTTTCCTAATAATGCTTCTCTTGCTCTTGCAGAAAGATCTATTAATCTGAATGCTTCCTTCTCTTTAAGAAAAAAAATAACTTCACCTTTAAGGCCAGTGAGAATTTTAGAAAAAATAACCATCACATTTTCTCCCTCCAGCTTTGTCTTAGAAAGGCTTTCACAGGTAATTACATCCACTACCGGAACTCTCAAATTAATCTTTTTTTTCAAAATTTCTGATAAAGCTGTGCCTCCATGTCCGGCAGCAATATTTCCCAATTCTTTCAAAATATCTAATTCGGGCTGCATTCCTCCTCCTTTCTTTAAAAATATTTTCTCATAAAAATTCTATTTTTTAAATATATAATTCTTAAGCTCAATATAAATAAATTTTTCCTGACGTGAATTAAAACTTGTAAAAGGATGTTTCTCTTCAACCTGGTTTACTGCTTCCTGAACTTGCCAACCCATTTTAACCAGCAATACCACACAAACTAAAGGAGCGCGCCCCACTCCATTTTGACAATGGATAAAAATTTTCTTTCCTTCTTCCAGAAGAGGTAAAGCAAATTTAAACAATTTATCTAAATCATCTTTTTGAGGAGTGTAACCATCATCGATCTCTAAATGTAAAAATTTCATCCCTAATTTATTAATCAATTCTTTATCATCACAATATTCAGAACGTACATCAACAATAGCATTAATTCCTAAATTTTTAAGATATAAAAAATCATCCTGAAGGGGTGCTTTTCCTACAGCAATCTGCTCTGTAACCCAGGAAATTCTCATCTTGAAAGATATTCAGAATCCTTAATTATAAATCTCCAAAGCCAATCACCTGCTTTTTCAGCATAAGGTATATTTATCCTTTTGGTAGCAGATATTTTATCTTGAGGAATTTTTTCTCCTTTAACAATGAATAATTTATTTCCTTCTACCATATCTTCTTGATTAAGAGATTTATCTATACTTAACGCTTTACATAATTTTGCAGGACCGTTAAGTAATTTTCTTCTGTCAAAGTCCTCTGGTTTATTCAGCCTTTTTAAAATAAATTCTACTCCTTCTATAGGTTCTAAAGCACGAATTAAAACTGCTCCTGCTCTTTTAGGTTTATGAGCCACAACATTTAAGCAATAAGAATTTATATAGACAGAATAAACATAAGAAAAACCCACCTCGCCAAATAAAGGATAAGTTCTTTTTGTCTTTCCAAAACGTGTAGCATGACAGGCATCATCATCCTCATCTGCATAAGCTTCAGTCTCTACAATCTTACCAATAATTAACTGGTGATTAATCTTTCTTACCAAATAATATCCCAAAAGCCTTAAAGCCACATTGTAAGGATGGTCACAGAAAAAATTTCTCTTTATTCTTTCCAGCCTCATTGTCTATATTGAATAAAAAATTAACAGACCACATAAAAAAGTTGAAATGCCTATTAGACGTAAAAATGTGTCCTTTCTTATCCACTTTTCAAGAAAAGCAAAAATTTTTTCCTTGCTGAGAATGAGTATAACTAACCCTTCCAGAAAAAATAATAATCCTAAGATAAATATAATTTTTTTAAATCTACAACCTTCGGTTATAAGCATAAAAAACACTCCTAAAATGATTGGCAACTCACCACCAAATATATAAACATTAATCCCTTTCTTGCAAAAAAGAATAAATCTTTTTAAAAAAGTAGGATAAAATAAAAAAAATATTCCAATACTTAAGAAAAATATACCTGTAAACTTAGCAATTGTCAGCATTTATCAATTTTACCTTAAAAAACATAAACAATACAAGAATTTTTATGAATAAAAAATTTTTTAATTAAATGTTTTTTTAGTATAATAATTCTGTTCATACATCATGATGGAAAAAAGTATAGGAGAGAAAATTAAGGAATTAATTGAGAAAAAAGAATTTTCTAAAATAAAGGATTTACTGCCTTCTCATCCTGAAGATATAGCAGGGATAATTTCTTCTTTAGAAAAACCTTACGAGAAACTACTTGTTTTTCGTATGGTGCCTCATAATAAAGCAATTGAGGTGTTTGAGAATCTGCCTCCTGAAGATGAGGAAGAACTTCTTAATTCTTTAAGTAGTCAGGAGGCAAAAGAGTTACTTAATGAGATGTCTCCAGATGATAGAACAGACCTTTTTGAGGAGATGCCTGCTGAATTAGTTAAAAAATTTATAAATTTTTTATCTCCCGAGGAAAGAAAAATTGCTTTAGAGATTCTTAATTATCCTCCAGATTCAGTAGGAAGACTTATCACTCCTGATTATGTTCAACTTTATGAAGATATGACGCAAAAGGAAGCTTTAGAACATATAAGAAA
>CAZBLX010000107.1:0-3611 GCA_964492865.1 uncultured Planctomycetia bacterium
TATATTTTTAAAATCTGCAGAATAAAAATTATCCAGAATAAAGACTTTTGCTCCTCTTTCAAGAAGAGAGGAAGCAATATTAGAACCGATAAACCCACAGCCTCCCGTAACAAGAACTCTCATTCTAAAACTTTATACTCATTGCCTTATAAGGACAGCCAGAGACACAAATTCCACAGGCAATACATCTCTCTTTAATAAACTCTACCTCCCAGCTAACCTTATTTCTCACTAAAGCCTGAGTAGGACAGAGAGGAATACATACCCCACAATCTACACAACGAGATCTGTCCATAGATACATCCTGAGAGAGAGGTTGAACTTTTACTCCTGTGTTTTTTAAATATTCTATCCCTTTTAAAAATTCTTCATCATTTCCTTTAATTTCTAATACCAACACTCCTTCTTCCTTAGGGCTAACCTCTGCTTTTAAAATATTAAATTCCAAATCAAAATCTTTTACTAAACGATAAACAATTGGTTTATCTACAAGTTCTTTAGGAAAATGTAAAACCACACGTCGTTTAATCATTTTCGACTTTTCTCTCCTTAAGCGGTTTAAAACTATATCCTGAATCAGCAGAAGGAATTGAAGCTACCGGTTTACTTAAAAAGAACCTGCCTTCTTTAATCCAATTTTTTAAAATATTAGCGATTTCTCTTGCCTTTTTAATACTGGAAAGGCAGCCTGTGGGAATCTCCTTGTTTCCTATTTTTATCCTTCCTGATTTAAGCTCTGCGTAACTGGTAAATCCTAAAATATCCTCTTTGCCTTGAGGGTAACTGGATGAATAATCTACAACAGGAGAAATTATATCCTTCTCTTCTATACATACATAAGAAAGAATCTCCTCATCAAGTATAGGAATGGGAATCCCTATCCCCACACTTAAACTTACCCCATACCCATAAAGAGAAGTTCCCACCAGCCACTTTGATGACATCTCTTTAAGATTTCCAATTAAAGCTAATGTTGCTGCCGGGAATTTGGGAATACCTTTCTCTGTCCTTTCTACCGAAGGATTGTGTTGCGTTCCCCACCAGGCAATAAAACCAGTTGTTCCCGCAAGAAAAATCTTTGTTCCAATACCAATAGTTTTATAATAGGGATCATTAAACAAAGGGCTTAATTTCCCACAAGTAGCATAATTAGCATTTCCTAAATTAGGCTTTAAAATTCCCATATAGGTATAAATAACCCGAGAAGAAGTATTTACAGCAACATTATAATTCTGATAACAATTGCGCAAATTGAACAATACTGCTTCATTTAAATCCTTAATATTTATATATGTTTTTAAATATTTTCGAGGATAACAATCTGTACCATAAGCAGTCGCCTCAAGAATTAAATCTTTGCCTTCAACAAGCTCTTGAATTACATGTCCTCCACCATATCTGAATTCTCCTGGATATACTTGATTACGAGGATCTTCCTCAGGAAGAGAAGAAGCTCCCAATACTAAATCTGCTGCGGCAAATCCTGGATAACAGGGAACTTTATTTAAAGTAACTTTACCTCCTCCTAACTTTATCCTTGGTTTTGTATATCCAATATTAAAATAAATTCCACTTGAACACATGGGTCCAAAGGTAGCTGTAGTGACAACATCTACCAATTGAGCTGTTTTTTTTGTTCCTTTTTCCTTTACAATATCTAAAATCTCCTCAGCAGTAACTACTACTACCTTTCCTTCTTTAATCTTTTTGTTTATCTCCTCTATTGTCTTCATCTGCTATCCTTCTTTCTAACTCCTCAATTCTTTTTTCTAAACGATGCAAAACCTCAATCACTGGATCCGGTAATTTATTGTGATCTAAATCTACACCACTAATTCTTCTTATTTTTTTCAAAGTTACCCTTGCCGGAACCCCCACAACTGTAGAATATGCGGGCACATCATTTATTACTACCGAACCTGCTCCAATTTTAGCACCTTCACCTACCTTAATAGGACCTAAAAGAATTGCTCCTGCTCCAATAACTACATTATTACCAATTGTAGGATGCCTCTTCTTTTTTTCTCGCGATACTCCTCCCAAAACTACCCCCTGATACATCAAAACATCATCTCCGATTTCGGCTGTCTCTCCAATAACTACACCCATCCCATGATCAATAAAAAATCTTCTTCCAATCTTTGCTCCCGGATGTATCTCAACTCCTGTTAAAAAACGAGCAATGTGAGATATAAATCTGGCTAAATTTTTAAAACCCTTCTCCCAAAACCAGTGAGCAATTCTATAAAACCAGATAGCATGCAGTCCCGGATAGCATAAAATTACCTCCCATGTATTTCTTGCTGCTGGATCCTCACGAAAGGCAGTCTGAATATCTTCTTTAATACGGCTAATTATTCCCATTACTTAACCTAAGCAGGGCTTTCTTCCTTTATTTTTTCTCTTACGAGAGCGCCATCTCAATTTACGTTTTCTTCTTCTTTTAGCCATACTTCTCCTTACTTAATTTTATAGAAAAATAGGATAAAAGATTTTAAAAGATTTGTCAATTATTAACTTAACTTCCAAAAAAGATATCTATTCTTTCTACATCTTTTTGACGGATTTCATAACTTAAAGGAGGGGGAATAATACTTTTATTTAAAATTACTTTTTCTTTATTCTTTCTCATTACTTCAATTCGTTTTATTTTTAAAGAATCAGAATAAGTATCCTTTCTTTCCGGATTATGATAAACTACCCAAACAGAGGAAAATAATTTAAAAGCAAAAGAATCCTTAGGCAGTTTAATCTTTTCTTTTTCCAGAAAAATCTCTTTTTTTGTAAATAATTCTTTTTTAAGAATAGGAGAAAACTTAATATAAAGATTATTCTTCTCATCAACATAAAAAGGTTTTCTTCCCAAACACATCAAAATCCATATATTTATAATTTCTGCGGTTGCTCCTGTTAAACGTGCAATAAATCCTTTCCCCCACAAGGAAGATGAAGGATTGACACTACTTACAATAAAGGAAGAATTCTCTAAAATATTTCTTCCGTAAGAAGAAGGTTCTAAAAAACATACACAGCAATTAAAAAAATTCTTATAAAATTCTTCATATAAATCATTTTTTAAAAGTTCCAAAAGATATTTATATTCCATATGTAGCCAAACAGATTCATTCTCCAGCCACCCCCGAGGAAAAACTTTAATTCTTCCAATTTCCAAAGCAGCGTCTTCTAAAGACTCATTAAGACGGAACATCTTTAGTTTTTTATCATACAAGGAAGTCTTTTTAATATTTCTAGCTAAGACTTTTTCTTTATTTACCCTCAATCCCTCAACTATTCCTTCTAAGGATAAAGCTAAATTAATGCGTTTAAATTTTTTTATCCTAACTTCTTCTTTCTCTATTATTACATCCTTCTTTCTCACCTCATAGAAAAAATAAGTATAATAAAGACCAGCTCTTTTTGCTTTCTTTATTCCATAGTTTAGTTTTTTCTCGGCATAATTTAGAAAATCTTCTAATTCCCAAAAAGTAATTTCTCTCTTTACCCCTTTTATCCCCCAAAATACTCTTTCTCTGAAACTTTCCTTTATTCGGCTGGCTTCGTGCCACCACCATAAATCTTTCTCTTTTTTTAAAGAAAAGTATTGAGAAAGT
>CAZBLX010000108.1:0-3608 GCA_964492865.1 uncultured Planctomycetia bacterium
TTGCTCCTCTTGCATATCCTTGAATATTTAGATGAGAATAATCTACAGGATAGTTTTTATCTGCTCCTGCAGTTATCTCTCCAAATGGCTGAGGGTATAAAACTTCTCTTCCTCTAAATGATGCAAGCCACACCTCACATCCTCCTGTGCATCCATCAACACATTTTGAACAAAGACCTGATGAAGGAACAGGGTTTCTTGAACGATTGAAAGTTAGCGTGGCATCATTAGCATTAGGTCTTCTTAAATTAGACATTTTTCCACCTCCTTCTTAACAACCTTATTCTTCAACTTATTATAGCAAAGAATTTAATTTGCCAAACAAAATCTTTTTTAAATAGAAAGAGAAAGAAACAGTTAGCTTTTTTATCACTCATCCTGCTTAATACTTCTTTTCATCTCATAAGTAAGAATCACTGCATCAGCAATCTCTTTCATAGGAATTCTTCTATCCATACTCATTTTACGTATTAAATTATAAGCATCTTCTTCGGATAAATTTTGTTCTTTCATCAAAATCCCTTTAGCTCTCTCTATCTTTTTTCTTGCCTCAAGCTCTTCCTGAATAATTTTTGTCTTTACCAAAAGTTCTGTATTTTCAATAGCTACTGCTGCCTGATTTGCCACAGTAGTTAAAAGTTCAATCTCACTTTTTTTGAAACGATGGGGAGATGTAGTATAGCAGTTTATCACCCCAATTACTTTATTCTTTACCATCATAGGAACAGAAAGCATAGAAATCAATCCTTCCTTTTTTGCTAACTCTTTTTCTTTATATCTTTTATTTTTCTGCACATTTAAAATCACACAAGGCTTTTTTTCTTTAGCTACAAGTCCTACAATTCCTTCTCCCATCTTTATACTTCTTTCCTTAAGATACTCCTTACTTAATGCTTGCGTAGCTCTCAATTTTAATTCTTGAGTCTTTTCATCTAAAAGCCATAAAGAACAAATCTTTGCCTCCATTACATTTGCAGTAACAGTAACAATTAACTTTAAAATATCTTCTAAATAAAGATCACTGGTTATTGCCTTACTTATCTTACTTATTGCCTCTAAAAAACTTTTATAAGAAATCTTCTTCATCTCAAATTCGGCCTTCAATAAGTATAAAGTTTAACAATCTGTAAATTAAAACCTTATAAATTTAACATCGTAATTCTTCAACCTTCAAAATATTTTTTGATCAAACTCATACTTTTCTCCTTTCTCTTAGATAAATAAACCGAAAAAATTCATCAAAAGATACAGTCTTTACCTTTTGCCATATCCATAAAAATAAAAAAGCTCAGGGCACTACTTTTTGAGCTTCTTTGCTCCCTGAGCTTCTTTGCTTTGGCTACCTCGTTGTAGCCTTTAATTATTATTCAAAAAAAATCTTACTTTGTCAAGAAAAACAATGGAGTGTTGTTACAATAACAAAATGTTAAAAATAATTACTATAATAAAATGTTAAATTTTTATTTAAAGGCAACCACCTCAAGAAGTACAATTTAAGCTATTTAAAGATAAAAGGAGGAGTTGCCTATAGTTTTTATATTGTTACAATGAAGGGTATTAAAAAAATATGAAGTTTTGCAATAACTAACTTGACACTTTATTTCCAAAAGATTCTGTCAAATTAAAAAATTCGCTCTTTTTATAGCCCCTAAAACTAAAATTTTGTTATGCACATAATCACATGGTTGCTTGGAACATCTACTCCTGCAGGATGATGCCCATCAATCCCCTCTTGCTGAAGTTTTACTTCTATAGGATCGGGGGTATCTGTATCTTGTGGATTTCCTACATATCCACAACTTCCTGCAAACTGAATAGAATTGTATTTTGGTCTTGCACTTACATAACAACCGGGGGCAATCCCCAGCTACCACCTGGCCACCACTCCCATCATAACTTCCTCCCCAAGGATTATATCTGGGAAATTTCTCCAAATAGGGACCATTCCAATTATCTTGGATTATCTGTGCATAATTAGGATGCAGTTAAGTTGAACAATATTTATAAAGACTTGAGTATATTTCTTTCCTTCATTGATCGGTGTTTTCTTTTTTCTCCTTTATCTCCTCTTTTACTTTCAGTATTTTTGTCTTTAAATCAAAAATGTCCTCTTTGACAACTTTCCAAGACCGTCTTAAGTTTACTCCAAAATATTCATGAATAAGAATATCTCTCATCCCTGCAATTTTCTTCCATGGTATCTCAGAATATCTTTCTTTAAACTCCTGAGGAATCTTCTTTACAGCCTCACCTATAATTTCCAATCGTCTTAAAACAGCATCTTGTATCTGGGTATTCTCATAAAAATCATTCTCTGCAATTATCTTTCGTATATTCCTCTATTTTTACAATGCATTCCAAAATATCCTCAATATACACTCGTATATCTCTTTTCATAGAATTACCACCTGTTCTTTTAAAATCTTCTCTTTAAGAGATGGTTTGATTGTGTTATACTCTACTAAATCCACTTTTCTTCCTAACACCTCTTCAATTTCCAATTTAAGTCCTACAAAATCAAGCAAACTAATATCTTTTTCAATCTCCACCAATATATCAATATCACTTTCTTCTTTCATATTTCCTCGAACACAAGAACCGAATAATCCTGCTCTTTTAGCTCCATAACGCTGTAAAATAGGAAGAATCTTTCGTTTTAAGTCTTCTATATCTATTTTCATACACAAGCTTTTTCCCTGATCTACTTTAATTATACCATACTTTTATCCTTCTCAATGAGAAATTTTTTAAATCAAACCCGACATGCAATGAAATTTGATAAGCAGGATAAAGATTTTTAGGCAATATTTTAAAACTACAATCATAACTTGACTTTTTATTTTCAAAAGATTTCGTCAAGTTTGACATAAGGATAACTTACACATAAATTCACGGTCGTAAATTTATATGTAAGTTATTGTTTAAGATAAGAGTTCCTACTTTTGTGGAATTATTTTTACCAGGATAATTCACAGATAAATTCACGGTCGTGAGTCTATGTGTGAATTATTATCTTCACCTGAGGGGAATTTAAGGATTGAAGTAAATTTTCCAGTTCAACCTCGTAGGTTGAAATGGTTTTTCTATAACTATTCAAAGTCGTGAGTCTATGTGGGGATTATTATCTTCACCTGAAAGTATAGATAGTTAATTTAAGTTTTATTTTCTGTTGGGGAAGGATATTTTTATCTCGCTCAACAGATACTTTATCAACAACAACCAACTCTTCTGCCTCATAAATCTTTTTTAAAAAATAGACTAAACGAGGATATTCACATTCAAAGGTGGCTTCTATATAAATAGGCTGTAGATTTGAAGAAGGTGCAGAAGAAGAATAGGGTGAACTCTCAGTATTCTTTGGAGGAGCACTTCCTTTTCGATAAGTAAATTCTAAATTATTTAATCCTATAGCTTCTCCTATAATACTTAATTTCTTTAAAAATTCCAGCAATTCTCTCTCATCCTGGGGTATTTTTTTGCTAACAGATTTCAACTTTTCATATAAAAACTTAAGCTCTCTCTCAAGCGTTGTTAATCTTCTTTTGGAAACATTAGCTTTCTCTATTTCTTTTGAAATCTCTTTTTTCTCCTTTACCAAATGACGATTT
>CAZBLX010000109.1:0-3594 GCA_964492865.1 uncultured Planctomycetia bacterium
ATTTACTTATTCAGGAATTTAAAGATATAAAGGGAGGAATAATTATAAGAAGCAAAAAGGATGTATCTTTGAAAGTAGAGGAAAGCCTGAAGAATAAATTTAAAAAAGTAATTCCTTTAGGTGTGGAAAGGATAGGTCCGGCAGTAGGAAAAATTTTAAGAAGAAAAGCTACATTGGCAGTGATTTTTTCTTTATTAGGAATTTTAATTTATATTGCTTTTCGGTTTAAACACTTTGATTTTGCTTTCGCAGGAGTTATTGCTCTTTTTCATGATGTGTTAATTACCTTGGGGATTCTTGTTTTGGCAGGATTTAAAATTTCTCTTCTTGTGGTTACGGCACTCCTTACAATTGCTGGCTACTCCATTAATGATACAATTGTAGTTTATGACCGTATTCGGGAAATTTCCAAAAGATTATATAAACTTTCCTTAAGAGAAATAATTAATAAAGCAATAAATCAGACTTTGTCCCGCACAATTATTACCTCCTTCACCACCATTTTAGTTGTTTTATGTATGCTTTTTTTTGGAGGAGAGACTTTAAAAAGTTTCTCCTTTGCTCTTCTTGTTGGTTTTATCACCGGAACCTACTCTTCTATCTATATTGCCTCTCCTTTAGTTCTTCTCTTGCATAGAAAATGATTGAATCTTTAAAACTTTACTCTTTAAAAGAGATATCTCAGGAAGTTGTTATAGAAAAACTTACCCAATTAGGTTATCTGCGCACAGAAGAAGTAAATTTTGAGGGAGATTTTTCTCGAAAAGGAGATACAGTAGAAATTTATCCAGTTAATTTTAATCTTCCTGTAAGAGTAGAGTGGGAGTTTACCATAATAAAAAAAATTTACAGTTTTGATAAAAGCATAAATAAAAAGATTCTCGACTATGATTTTCTTATTATTCTGCCCTGCACACGAAAGAAAATAAGAAGATATACTGAGGAAATCCCCTTAGATGTTGTTTTAAATATAAAAAAAGGAGATTTAGTAGTGCATACAGATTATGGGATAGGAAGATTTTTAGGATTGAAAAAGTTAAAAGTAAAAGATAAAGAAGAGTATTATTTAGCGATAGAGTATAAAGATAAAGATATTCTTTATGTTTCTCGTGAAGACATTCATAAATTGCATAAATATGTAAGTTTTTCCTTAAAACCCCCCAAACTTACCAAATTAGGAACACAAGAGTGGATAAGAACAAAAAAGAAGGTTGAGGAGGGAGTAAAGGAATTTGCTTGGGAACTTTTAAGAATTGAGGCTCAGCGTCGTCTCAAGGGAGGGTTTAAGTTTTCTCCTGATTCTGAATGGCAAAAAATTTTTGAAGAGAAATTTCCTTATCCGGAGACACCTGATCAGATTAAAGCAATTGAGGAGGTCAAAAAAGATATGGAGAGCTCCTCCTGTATGGATAGATTAATCTGTGGAGATACCGGATATGGGAAGACAGAAGTTGCTATGCGGGCAGCATTTAAAGCAGTGATGGATTCTAAGCAAGTAGCATTTTTAGTTCCCACAACTGTTTTAGCTTATCAGCATTATGAGAATTTAAAAGAGAGAGTAAAAGACTTTCCTATAGTAGTAGAGATGCTTTCTCGTTTCCGCACAAAAAAAGAGCAGGAAATTATTTTAAAAAGATTGAAAGAAGGTAAAATTGATATAATTGTAGGAACACACCGGCTTTTGTCTAATGATGTAAAATTTAAAGATTTAGGACTTTTAATTATTGATGAAGAACAGCGCTTTGGTGTTGCTCATAAAGAGAAGATAAAAAAAATGAAGGTAGGAGTTGATGTTTTAACTTTAACTGCAACTCCTATTCCTCGCACCCTTTATATGGGGCTTGTAGGACTTAAAGAGATATCTTTAATTGAGACACCACCTCAGGAAAGGTTAGCGGTAAAGACAAAAGTTTTAGAATTTTCCCCTTCATTTATAAAAGAGGCAATTGTTAAAGAAATAAAAAGAGGTGGACAGGTTTTTTTTATTCATAATCGGATCAGAACCCTTCCCAGAATAGAGAAAATTTTAAAAGAGATTCTACCTTCTTTAAAGATAGGAGTAGTCCATGCTCAGATGCCTACCCGAATCATTGAAAAAGTAATGTTAGATTTTATTGAAAAAAGAATTCAATGTCTTTTATCCACAGCAATTATTGAATCAGGTATTGATATTCCTTCGGCAAATACAATCTTTGTCAATGATGCTCATACCTTTGGACTTGCTGATTTGCATCAGTTAAGAGGAAGGGTAGGTAGATTCAATATTCAGGCATATGCTTATTTTTTAGTTCCCAAGTTTTCCTTAATTTCTCAGGAAGCAAGAAAACGCTTAAAGTTATTAGAGGAATTTTCTCATTTAGGAGCAGGATTTAAGATTGCTCAAAGTGATTTGGAACTGCGCGGTGCAGGAAATCTTTTAGGAAGAGAACAACATGGCTTTGTTTCATTAGTTGGTTTTGATCTTTATTGCCGTTTACTTAAAAAAGAGATAGAATATTTAAAAAAATCTTATGAGGAAAGTTAGATTATTTTTTCTTTTTTTCTTTTTTGCTTTGTCAGTCTTAAAAGCTGAGGAAATAAATCGAACTATTGCTAAAGTAAATGATGAGGTGATTACTTTGCAAGATTTGGAAAACTACTGTAAACTTTTTAAATACCAAAATCCTCAAATTCAGATCGATGAAAAACTTAAAAAAGATATTTTAAATACTCTTATTGAAAATAAACTCATCCTCTCTTTGGCTAAAAAAGAAAAAGTAGAAGTTCCTCAATATTGGATTAGAAAAGAGTTGGAAAAAATTATTTCTTCTTATCCTTCTCGGGAGGCTTTCTATCAGACTCTTGCCAAGGAAGGATTAAATGTTACTCTTCTTAAGGAAAAGCTAAAAGAACAGTATCTTATCCAATGGATGATAGAAAAATATGTTCGTTCCAAGATAAAAATTGCTCCTTATGAAGTTACACAATTTTATTATAACAATAAAGAGAAATTTATAAAGCCTTGTTCGTATTTTCTTTGGATTGGAAAATGGGAAAAGGAAAAGGAAGTAGAAAAAATCTATGAGAAGTTGAGGGAAAACCCCAAGATAAGTAAGGAAAGTTGTGGATTGACTCATATTCAGGTAGAAGAGAATGAGTTAAAAGAGGAGATTAAAAAAATAGTTAAGGAGATGAAAGAAAAAGAATTAGTTAAAAGAAAAGTTGGAGATTTTTTTTATCTTATCTACTTAGAGAAGAAAATTCCTTCCCGCAGACTTTCTTTGGAAGAGGTAAAAGATGAAATCCATTCTCTTTTAGAAGAAAAAAAGTTTGAGGAATTATTTAAAAAATGGATAAAGGATTTAAAAAAGGAAGCTTTAATTAAAATTTATGAGTAAAAAAGTAGTTATCACTATTGGAGATCCAGCTGGATGTGGACCTTATATTACTTTAAAAGCAATAGAAAATTTTAGAGGAAAAGATATAAGATTTATAATTGTGGGAGGCAAAAAAATAATAGAAAAAATCCCTTCCTTTTCCAAAATAAAAAAAAGAATTGAGGTTGTTGATGTAAATACTTCTTCAAGGATAAAAAAAGGCTATATAAGTAAAGAG
>CAZBLX010000110.1:0-3539 GCA_964492865.1 uncultured Planctomycetia bacterium
TAAATTCCTTAATTTTGGAAGAAGCTACCTCTGAAATGTAAATAGCAGAAGCCACCCCTAAAGGCACAGAAATAACTAATGCTCCAAATGTAACTAAGAAAGACCCTAAAATAAGAGGTAATATCCCAAATTCAGGAGGTTCAGAAGTAGGATACCAGAATTTACCAAATAGAAATTCTTTGAAAGTAGTAACTTTAAAAATTGGCAACCCTTCTTTAAATAAAACTATAACGATCCCTAAAAGAAAGAAAATGGAAAGAGAAGCAAACAGACAAAAAAATCCTCTAATTAAATTTTCTTTTACTTTCCTCATACTTACTTTAAAGGAATAAAACCCTGTTCTTTAACTATTTTTTGTCCTTCTTTACTTAAAACAAAATCAATAAAATCTTTTGCTAATCCTTTTGGTTTCCCATTGGTATACATAAATAGAGGTCTGGAGATTGGATATGTGCCTTTTAATACAGTATCTTGTGAAGGTGTAACTCCTTCAATCTTTAAAGCTTTAACTTCTGGACTCAAGTATCCCAATCCCACATAACCAATAGCACCTTTTGTGCGTTTAACTACTGAGAGAACTGCTGCATTTGAAGCCTGAAGCAGAGCATCTGGACGCACACGTTCTTTTTTTAAAACTAACTTGTTAAAGCACTCAAATGTTCCTGAGGCAACATCACGTGAGATAACAACTATTTTTTGATTTTTTCCTCCGAGCTCGCTCCAGTTAGATATTTTGCCAGTATAGATATCTTTAAGTTGAGTGAGTGTAAGTTCATTAACTGGATTTGAAGGATGAACAATTACTGCAATCCCATCCATAGCTATGACATGGGCAACAGGGTCAACTCCTTTTTCTAAAGCTTTCTTAATCTCCTTATCTTTCATAGGACGGGAAGAATCAGCAATATCACATATCCCATCAATTAAAGCAGCAATACCTACTCCTGAACCTCCACCACGCACTGAAATATTTGCTTCAGGATGTTTTTGCATAAATACTTCTGCACATTTCTGAGCAATAGGTAAAACTGTAGTTGATCCCTGAATAACAAGCTTCTTTTCTTCTGCATGAACAAAACTTAATCCCAGAAAAGTTATAAATGTCCAGATTAAAATTACTCTTTTCATCTTAAACCTCCTTTCAAAACTTAAATTCCAACTGCACTAAAAATTCATCATTATCTACTTCCTCTTTGCCTGTTTTTTCATCATTAATATAGTATTCAGTCTTTAATTTAACATTTCTGGCTAATTCTGTAATCAAAGCAATGGTTAACATTTCTCTATCCCAGGAACAAGGTTTGGAAAAAGATTTCTCCCAGTCGGCATCAAACCTCCCATATCTTATTAAAGGCTCGAAAGACTTAAAGTAGGTTCTTTTAAACTTCCATTTATGTGAAGCTTGCAGGTACCAGCCATCTCTTTTTAACTTGCCATCTTCAAGTTGAGCATACTCACCTACCAGAGTTAATTTTCTTAACTTATTAAACTTATAATTATAAACTATACGTGCACCATACCGTCTCATCTTATCTGAAGTTGAGGTGTAGTTAGGTAACTTTGAACTTAATGTAGCTTTATCATCATCACTTAACTTGCCCCAGAATCCAAAGCCTAAAACATCAATCGTACCCAGATTCCCAATATCGGGTTTAACTCCCAATTTAACTCCATATTCCGGATGACCTGTTTTGTGTGATACATTACGCTTATCTGCCAGCATCTTATAACTGGAATCTTCTGATACCTGTTTAGTGCCAAGTCTTAAACCTTCACCAAAAGCAATGCCCCAATAAAAAGGAGATAGTTCTGCTTCCCAGTTTATCTGAAGCTGTTCATATCTCCACAAAACAGTTCCTAAGAGAGGATAACTTTCAGTCTTGCGGGAGATACCAATAAACCTATCTTCCAAACCTACAAATATTTTTGAGTTTAAAGGTAGATTTTTAAAATAGACTCCTCCTTCAGCAAAGAAAGCCTCATCTTCTTTAAATTCTATCTCACCTTTTAAGGAGATATTTGCATCTTTAAAACTTACCTCTGGCTTTAAAACAAACTTATCAAACTGAAATCTTGCATGAGAATCAGATATCCCATCATCCTTTTGCGTATCTCTAAATTCTACCTCTAACTCACCACCTAATCTGATATCCGCACCTTTAAGTGAAATAAGAACATCTGCTTTTTTTTGAGCAGTCTCTATTCTTATTTTTTCTACCTCTTCATAAGTAAGGATTCCTTTTTTGCGCAGTAAGTCCAAAAGTGGATCCTCAGCCTGCGCTTTAACTGAAAATACAAAGATTATCAAAAATACCAGACTTATTAACTTAAACTTTTTACCCATCCCCTCACCTCCTTTTTATTTCTGTAATAATCTATATAATTTTTTCCTAAATCGGTGTAGCTCTTTTTCTACTCGCTTTAAGGACTCTTCTACATAACCACCTTCAAGTTTTTCTGAATTTTCAATCTCAGCTACTACATTCTGTAAAGTAGCAAGTTGTGAACGTAAGAAACTGACGAAAAAATCTCTTTGCCAATCTGATATAGTTTTTATTCCCTTCTGTATATTATTCATTTCACCTCCTTTCGCTTTTTTACTTTTATACACTTAATCTATTAACTGCGTATAAATTTTCTGTTAATTTTTGGTTAATTTTTATTTTTCTTAAAAGTAACTGTTTGATTTGTCTTGGTTTTTCCTTGGAACCTTCTAATTTCTTAGCTATTTGAGATTTGAAAGAACCGTTAACTAAAGGTAAATAATCCTGATATAACTTTTCCATTATTTTCTTTTAGATTTATACAGAGCAGGTGTTAAAAGAGTATAAAGAAAATGTTAATTTTTGGTTAAGAAAGATAAGGAAACAAAATCTATTTTTGTGAAAACAAAAATTATTGAGAATAATAAAAATATCCCTCTTTGGGAAAGAGTTTTGAAGACATAGGAAGTAAAAGATTCCAAGATAAATATTTATTTAAATCTTGGCAGAGAGGATTTCAATAATTTTTTCCTCTTTGAGCGTTTTTAAATTATTTATTATTCTTTTTCGCCATTTAGGATGGATTTTAAAATAGATTTCCTTCAAACTATCCATTTGCTTTACTTCTTCCAAAAATCTTATTAATCTTCTAATCTGTTCCATCTCCTTACTTTGCTTTTCTTGTTTCCTTCTCTTAAATATAATTATCTTATGTAGCAAGAAACAGGAAGGATGAGGAAGAGTTAATTTTATATCTCTTACTTTAATTTGAATCGTTTTTAATGAAAGCATATTTTAAAAATCTTAATCTCTGAGCATTCACTCCAAGAGGTAAAGAATAAGGTTTATCAACGGGTCTTCCTCTCTCGGGGACCAAAAATTCTATAAAAAAGGCAGGATGAACTAATCGCATATATCCTTTCTCTCCTCTAAAATCAACTATAAACCCCAAATGCTTCAGAATATCAGGAAGAACTATTTTTTTATTTATGGATGTGGGGTCAGGTATGAAAAAATCAACATCCCTTGTTCTTAAAGAGGCTATGATAGGAGTTT
>CAZBLX010000111.1:0-3490 GCA_964492865.1 uncultured Planctomycetia bacterium
TCAACCTTGGAAATGAAGCTATCTTTTAAGTAAGTCTCAAAGATAAACTTGATAATTTTAGCTTTTAGAATTAATGATAAATTTTTTTTATTTTCTAGATCATTTATATAATCTGAAGGCAAAAATAACCATTTTATAAACTTTTTGGCTTTTGTTTTATCTTGTTTTTTTCTGTTGTCATCTTTTTTTTCAAATTGCTTAAAAATTTTCTTATTAGTTTGGTGATATCAAATTTCTGAGTTACTGCTACAAATTTAACATTGTATTTGTAAAAAAATCAATCAGATAATAAAAAAAATTTTATATCCTTTAACATTTCTTCAAAGTTCTGTTTATTTAAAGAAGCAGTAGAGAACTCTGCATCTTTATAAATACTAAAAAGTTCCCAGCCCTCAAACTTTTTAGCTTCATTAAAATTCAAAATATGTTCTTTTTGGGATTTAAAGGAACATTTTTAATTAATTATTAAGGAATTGCGATATATAAATTCCTATTTCGCTCCTGCTAGGTACTCTTTGTAGGATTCACGGATCTGTTCCACTCGCACATACTGGGGATACCATATATATACTATGATTAAAACATTAATTGAATAAACCTTTGAATATTACAAAAAGTATCCTTTTCCAAAAACCTCCCCGATTTGGTTATAAATCACGGATTAAAGAAAAAAATTTTATTAAAGTTGTTTAATTTAAGGAAAAGAGTAAAATTAATAAGGGGAGTAGCTGAGGGAGAACTGTAAGGTAAAGGAGGAAAAGATGAAGAAAGTTTTATTATGGGTCTTACTCCTCTCGATACTAATTTCCTCCTCTGCTTACGCTCCCATGTATCATATGCCTATCATCGATGAAACACAGTTAAAGGAAAAGGAGAAAAAGAAAAAGAAGAAATCCTCCTATTATAATAAAAAAACCACCAAAGATGGTCTGAAGCTGGAAAAATTTATAGTTTCAAAAGGAATTTTGGGAGAAGATGGAAGCATAATGACCTGCCACGGGGATGTTAAAGTCGGGGATGTGGTAGTTGTTATAATCAAACTCAAAAATACGAAAAAGAAACCATTGGTTTTTAAGAATTATGGGATATTTGTAGGATGCAGATGGGAACAAAAAAAGGGATTTTTGGTTAATAAGGATTTTGGATATTGCAGAAATGTAGTGATAAAGTCAGGAAAATCGATATTTTTGATAGCAAAGATAAAAGTGGATAACCCAGGGACTTGGTATTTCTGGCCTGCCTACTGGCTAAATGATCACTTTGGCCCCTATATGTGGAGGGTAAAGAAAATAAAAGTAAACCCCTGAATCCTTGGATTACTGAAATTGACTCGTTTTTATGATTAGTAGAAAACTCAAATTTTTTCCTTAAGATTCTTCACCCTCATCTTTTTTTTCATCCTCAATTAGTTTATTTTTTTCTTCTCTTTCAAGAGAATAATTAATCAATGGCTCAAAGACCCGAGTTTTAAGCTACCTATAAGAAATTAAAGCAAATTTATAGTGCTGAAGTAATTTAGTTATAACAAAAGTTAAATAATAACATGAGAATAAGGAGAAACTTATGAAAATCATACAAAGAAATTTAAAAAACTGATAAGCTAGCTTGCTATTGTGTTCACTTTATCATTGATATTTTCATGTTCGTCAAAACCAGAGAATGCTATAATAGAAAATGGAAAGAGATTAATGGCACTGAAACAATAGAGTTTTTAAAGATGGCATAGTAATCGCAACCGATAAAGGGATGAGTATAGGAGGTAGTTATAAATTTATTGATAAAGATAGAATCAAAACGGAATTTCAAAGTTTTTTTAGGTGCATTGGCAAATCTAATTGTAGCAAAAGTTTCTATCTCAGGTGATGAGCTAACTTTCATTATGCTAGATGGTAAGATTGAAAATATAAACAAATAAAATAAATTTTTTTTATGATAAATTTAAAATAAATTACAACAAAATAGAGAGAAAATACCTGATTTTTGCTTTTCTTGATTCAAATAGAGACTTTATAAAATCTTTTTATGTAATTAGTGGGTTCATATTGTAATAACTTCTTTACTTCATTTAAAGTAAATAACTTATTCAATAGCCTTCATACTTAAATAACTATAAATCAACAGTTTTCTTTAAATCACAATATCACAATAACTTATTAGATCCTTATAATAGAAAAAATTCTTTTCAGCTTTTTAAGAATTTTTTAAGCTTCATTTCAGTAGCGAGAATTGAACTTTCAACCTTGATTTACAAATCCTATGATTCGGCGAATATTTTTTACTATTTGCAGGAGGTAAAGGTAATTATAATTAATGATTTTGTGCAAAACATCAGGAGTTCTTAATATGGGTTATATAAAAATTATTGACATAACTAACTGATCAATTTTTTAGGCTTCCTTAAATTCCTGTTCAGCTTATTCAAACAATCCTTGAACAACTTTTACTATACTTCTTTGTGCTCTTTTTTCAAACACGGATGTTAGTGTGTTTTTCAACATCATTCCAGTTTTTTTCTTGTTTTTTTAAAGACCTCACAAATTTAACACAAATAACAAAATGTGAGATAGACCGAAAAGTTCCATTTTGATAAGGCTGTATGAGTCGAAAGAACATTCAAGGTATATTTAGTTATTTTATACTACTTTTTTAATTGGTCTCACCTCTAACATCAGATTGTGCTCTTTCAGGAAGAACTTTTTTTGCATATCTTTCTTTTAATTCCTTTTCTAAACCAGTAAGTATAATCTCGGTCATTGACTCTCCTTTACCCGCATAAAGCTCCACATAGTTTTTCAACTGCACGTAGAGTCTGTGAGGAATGAGAAGATTAAAACCAACTCTTGGTTCCCTTTTGCTCCTGCGTCTTTTTTCCTGTTTCCTCGGTTGAACATCTAAAGAAAGTGCCTGTTTCCTGAGTAACTGAAGCAGTTCATTGAGCAGTTTAATGTCCACTGAGCTGGTGTGGTGTGCGGTGTGGTTGCCGGGGTTATCACCGTTCACTTTCCGTGTTTTTCCTGGCATGAATTTTCCTCCTTTTGTTTTTTATATATATTAAATTTTCAGCACCTGAAAACTGAGACCAGGCCTTTTATCAAAATTTTAGAAAATTGTATAACTCAACAGAAAACAAAAAATCCACTGAGAAAAAACTCAAAAAGTAAAAAATTGCCTTCTTTTCTCCTCATCATTCCTCACATACAGAGGTTTGACTTTTGTATATATATATAATAATATTAAAATTTATAGAGGTGGTGTGGTAAATGGTGTGGTGTGGAAGATAGTGAGCTGAAATTTAGTAATAGAGAGGGAGAGATGAAAGACGCATTGGACTCAAAATCCGCTGGGAGTTAATCCCGTGCGGGTTCGAGTCCCGCCCTCGGCATTTTGTTAGATTTAGAAATCATTTTTTACTTTATTTAAAGTTTTTGCAATTTTTTCCTCTTCTTGAGGATATTCATGTGTTAAAATATTTCTCAATTCTCTCATTGTT
>CAZBLX010000112.1:0-3402 GCA_964492865.1 uncultured Planctomycetia bacterium
CTACTTTTGAGACTCATACTATTGTGAATATTTTAAAAGAAATCTATACTCAAAACGAATTAGACCTTACTCAAAACTTAATCTGGCTTATTGATTTACCTAATGAAGATAAATTAAAAGAGAAATTAATTATTTTTCCTATTGTAGATAAAAATGCTGATGAGAATGTTAAACGAATTGCTTATGCTACGTATAAAGCTTTATCTGAAACTTTAAAAGAATCTCTATTATACAGAAGCGTTAAAAATGATGGAGGAGAGTGGATATTGTTGGATATAAATAAAATGGTATCTGAGTGGGTGTATTTAGATAGTGGAAGTGAAGCAGTAGTCTATAAAGGTGAGATTACGCAATTTGAATTTGAAGGAAAAATAATTAAATTAAGGAAACCTTTATTGGTATGCAAAAGAAAAAGCAAGAGTAAAGACTTTAAAGCATTTTATCGCCATTTAGTATGTAAATTACTTGATGAATATTTCTTAAAGAAAAAAATTTATTCTACATCTCATATTCCTACACCTTTAGGATGGTATGAGGAGGGTTATTTCTATATATATGCAGAAGGTACAGAAAAATTTCCTTGGCGAAGTAGTTTTGTTGGTCAGGTTGTATTAAGGGAATGGAAAGAAGCTGTGGGAGAGTTTCTGAAAGCAGGTATTGATATTGCAGAAGATATAAGTGATGCTGACTGGGGTTATGTAGCAAAAAATATTATTTTGGAAAATTATGATTATAACGATTTTCTTTCCTCTGGTGGTTATCTGCCTAAAGAGTGGAAAAGGATTGATTTTGGTTATATTAGCTTAGGTATATATCTAAATTTAGAAGAATTGAATAATTTCCTTTTAAAGAATAAAAAGGATTTGAAAAAGATACTGAGTTGGAAGTTTAGATTATTAGAGCTGGCAACTGTAGGGTTAAGCAGGAAATTGGTTTCTGAGAAGGAAGAGTTTGAATATCTATTTGCAAAATATCAACAGGAGATTTTAAAGCAATATGCAGAAAAGGATAAAGAAAACTTAAAAGATGGAGGAAAAATTCTTCTTCAGGTTGCTTTGGATGTGGAGGATATAGAGAAGGCAAAAAAAATCAGTGAAGAAGCAATTAAAGCAGGTGCAGATATAATTGAGCTGGGAACATATTTAATTCAAAAAGAAGGTTACAGAAATTTAGAAGGTTTTGTTAGAGAATTAAAAGAAAAATATCCTCAAATAAAAATTTATGCCTGCTCAAAGATTATGGATATGCCTCAGGTAGGAGTAAGAGAAGCAGCAAAGATAGGAGTGGATTATGTAGTGGTATGTGGAGCAGCATCTGATTCGGTGATTGAGGAGGCAATTAAAGAAAGGGAAAGACTGAAAGAAGAAGGATATTCAATAAAGATTGTTGTTGATCTGGTAGGGGTAACACAACCTTTAGGATTAGCAAAATACAAAGCAAAACATTTTGAGAAGATGGGTGCAGATTTAATTCTTTATCATATACCTATTGTGGAGAGAGAAAGAGGGGTTGATTTTGATTTTGATGCAGTAAGGGAGGTGGCTTCTGTTTTAAAAATTCCTCTTTTTGTTGCTGGAAGATTAAATCCAGAAAGAGCAAAAAAAGCTATTGAGGCAGGGGCTAAAGGAGTGATTGTAGGAGGCTATATTATTAATTCTTCTAATTATTATCAGGCAACAAGAGAGATTTTGGAAGAGATAAAGAAAGCAAAACCTACACCTTTTAAAAAGATCTCTTACTCTCAAATAGCTTTAAAAACTATAGATATTCTTGTTGATAATCTTAAGGAAATAGAGAAGAGTTTGGAAGATAAAGAGTTTACTGATTTATTGGAGTGGTTGGTAGGAATGAAAAAATTATCAGGAAGGAATTTAGAGAAAAAAATTGCCTCTTTAAAGAAGGAGATAGCCGATTTAAAGAAAAGATTGATAGAGGAGACAGATACAGAAAATAAAATCTCTTTAATAGAAAATATAATCTCTTTATATGAGAGAATAATCTCTTTATATGAGAATAAACCTCAGGAAGTATTTATTGGAGCAGGGATAAGTGGTCTGGTATCCAGATACATATCTAACTGGTTTAATAAATTAGGTATAGATACAAGGGTAGTTTTTCAGGGCGATGAGAATATACCTTTTGATTTTGGTACCAAAGAGAATGATTTTGTAGTTGCTGTAACTGCCTCCTCAACCACACCTTCAACTATTACCTATACCAAGACTTTAGTAGATAAAGGAGCAAAACTCATTCTTCTTACTACTCCTAAAGCAAAAGGAAAAGCAAAAGAAAATATCTCTTATTTTGAAGATAAAGGAGCAAAAATTATCTATCTTAAAGGAAGAACAAAAGAGGATTGGATAGAAAAAGAAGAGATAGGAAGATTTGTTCCCTTAGGGACTCTTTTTGAATATAGCTCTCTTGTATTTATTCTTTCTCTTATTCAGGCAGTTATGGAAGGAAAAAGTAGTTCTTTGAGAGTAAAAGAGATTTTGAAAGAAATTATTAAAGAAATTGAGGAATTTAAAGAAACTGTTAAAGATCAAGAAGAAGCTTTAAAAGAAATAATTGAAAGTATCGTTCAATCAATATGGGAAGGGGGTTACATAGTATTTTTAAGCTACGGAAGAACTTTTAGATTATCTGAGATTTTAGGGGCACGCCTATTCCAGATGAAGAATGTTAAAGTAATGTTTATTAACAGTCCTATTGTGGCAGATATAGCTTCTCCTGATACAGTAATTGTAGCTACTTTATCAGGTCAGCATAAAGAACCTTTAATTCTTTCTCAAAGGATTTCTAAAGAAAAGGAGGGAGTAAATCTTATCTGTATCAGCCAGAAAGATGATTCACATTTTATAAGGTGGGTAAAAGAAGTGATGGAAGAGAAAGAAAATGTTAAACTTTTCAAGATTTCTGGAAGTGTAGAAAGAAATAAAGAAGTTGTCTCCTGGTTTGAGGCTCAGTTTAGAGAAAAAGAGAAAACTACCACACCCTTGGAGAATCTTTCCGAGATTAATCTTTTAACTTTTTATCATATAATCGCTGCCTCTCTCATGCAGGAATTAGGTATAGAGGAGAAAGACTTGATGCACACCCATTATGAACTGGCTCCTTTAAAATTGAAAGGAAGAGTAAGAAAACCTACAGAGAAAGAATTAGAGAATTTCTTAAAGTACTTTGGTAATAATGAGGTTAAGTTAGCAGAAAAGACAAAATTGAATAGATTGTCCCAGGCAAATATTACCTCAAAAAGAATAGAAATATTAAAATCTTTAGCTACTCGTGCTCCTCCCAAAAAACTTTTAAGTTTAAAATCTCTATCTTTCCAAGCCTTAATAAACTACCTTATAAGACATGAAGAATCCCACCTGAAAGGATTAAATGAAGCAGCCACTCAAA
>CAZBLX010000113.1:0-3390 GCA_964492865.1 uncultured Planctomycetia bacterium
CCTCCTTTAAAAAAAGAAATTTATCTTCAGATTTTCTTAGGAGAAATAGCAATTTTTTCTCTTATAATTTGCCTCCTTTTAATTTTTTTCAAAAAGAATTATCTTCAACCAGTTGAAAAAATAAATTCTTTATTGACTGAATTTGAAAAAGAGATTGATTTGAAAAAGAGAATAAAAGTCTTTGGAGAAGAAGAGATTAAAGAATTAATAAATAAGTTTAACAAATTTCTGGAGGAACTTCAAAGATTGATTGCTCAGGTTAAATCCGTAGGATGGATAGTTTCTGATTTAATTAACAGTTCAACTTCTACTGCTCAAGAGACTACCTCTGCAGGAGGTGAAATTGTAAGAAGTGTAAAAAACTTAGTAGAGCATATAGAAAAACAAACTACGAGACTCAACCATGCTTTAAGTATGGTTGAAGCTATTGCTGTTTCTTCAGATTATTTAATCGGACAAAGTAAAGAGACAGAGAAATCAGCTATGGAAGTTCAGAATTTTGTTGAAAAGAGTGGAAAGGATTTAGAAAATGCTTCTGAAAAAATGGAAAAAATTAATGAAATGATTCTTAATATAAACAAATCTATAGAAACTTTATCTGTAAATATAAAAAAGATTACCGAAATTCTTAATGTATTATTACGAATCGCTGACCAAACAAACCTTTTAGCTTTAAATGCAGCAATTGAGGCAGCCAGAGCAGGAGAAGCAGGTCGCGGATTTGCAGTAGTAGCTGAAGAAGTAAGAAAGCTTGCTGAAGATAGTGCTCAATCTGCATCTCATATTGGAGACTTAATCAAAGATATAGAGAAAGGGAATCAAGCAGTAGTAACATCTGCAAGAGAAGGAGCTGAAGGAATTAAAGAAGGAATGAATGCCTTCTTTAGTATTAAAGATTCTATTTCTCAAGTATTTTCTTTTATAAAAAAATCATATGAAGCTGTAGTGTCTATCTCTGAAACAATGATTGCAACCTCTTCTGGTTTAGATGCAATTAGAAAACATTTAGAAGAATCAGCAAAGCTATCTGAAGAAGTAAAAGGAGCTGCTCACTCAGTTTATACTTCTGTTCAAGAGCAATCTTCAGCAATGGAAGAACTAACTTCAAACTCTTCTCAAATTTCTTCTGTTTATCATTCTCTTGAAGAGTTTTTAGAAAAATTCAAAATTTAAAAACAAAGAAATCTAAACTTTTCTAAGTAAAATCTCTAAAACTTAGAAAGAAACCTCCTTTAAAAAAGAAAATCTAATGTTTCTTGCTTATTTTAACCTACTATTTTTCACCTCTGGGTGGAAATAATAATTCACACATAAATTCACGACCGTGAGTTTATCTGTGAATTATTTACTATTTTTAATTCTTTTTGAAAGCAGATAATTTGACTTGAACTTGACAAATTTTTTTAAATGTTATATTATTGAATTGACGGACTGGTCAGTCTATGAGAAGAAGGGAAAGAAACGAAGATCTTATCAAAAAAAGAAAGAACGAGATTCTTGATGCTGCTGAAATTTTGTTTTCTAAATATGGTTTTGCCAAAACCACAACAGATAAAATTATGCAACTTGCTAAATTAGGAAAAGGAACTATTTATCGTTATTTTAAAAATAAAAAAGATATATTTTTTGCTGTTGTAGATAGAGGTTTGGATAGATTAAAAGAAGAGATGCTTAAAAATACAGAAAAAATTGATGATGTATTAAAAAGGATAGAGATAGCTGTAAAAACTTATCTAAGTTTTTTTGAGAAGAATGCAAATCTGGTGAATATTTTATTACATGAACAGGCAGGTTTTCAGGAAAGAATTGCGAAAAGATATTTAGAGCATTATCACGGTAATATAGAAAGAGTTAAAGCAACTTTTAAAAAGGGGATTTCTCAAAAATTAATAAAAAATATAGATATAGAGACGACAATCGGTATTCTTACAAGTATATTGAACGGGCTTATTTACAGATGGAAGATTGAAGGGAAAAAATTTAGATTAACTCAAAAAGCTTCTCTTATTTTAAAGATTTTTTTCACAGGAATTGTCAGGAATAAAAAAAGAAGAAGAGAATATGAAAATTTATAAATTATTTCTTTTATTGTTAAGTTTTCTTTTTACTTTTACAGGATTCCCTCAAAGTAAAGAAAAAATTTTAATTTTAGATGAGGAAAAAGCAGTAAATATAGCATTAAAAAGAAACTGGGATGTTTTAATTAAGGATGAAAAACTAAAGGAAGCTCATGCTCAACTTTTAAAGGTATGGAGTAGAGTTTTTCCTCAAATTTCCTCTTTTTGTACTTATCAAAGATACGATGATCATCCTTTTATAAATTATCTTGATAATAAAGGTTATGGATTTAGTATTGATCAGGTAATTTTTAATGCTCAAGTTTTTAATGCTATAAGAGCAGCTCATCCCTTCTTGAATTCAGTAAAAGAAGAAAAAAGAGAACAACTTAATGCTGTAATTTTTGAGGTTAAAAAGGCTTTTCTTTATTCTTTAATTGCTCAAAAAAGTTTAGAAGTTACTCAAAATGCTTTAAATCTTGCACGTAAATATTTAAAGACAACAAAGATACGTTTTGAGAATGGAGAAGCCTCAGATTATGATGTTTTAAGAGCAGAAGTTGAAGTTAAAAATTTAGAGTATAAATTTTTGAAAGCAAAATCAGTTTATGAGACCTCTTTAAATTATTTAAAGCTTTTGTTAGGAATTAATCCTCAGGAAAAACTTAAGATAAAAGGCAAGGTAGAATTTAAAAGGTTTAAGAAAGACTTTACTCATTTGGTTAAATCTGCTTTAGGTAAAAGACCATTGATTAAGGCGATAGAATTTAAAGAAGAATCTTTAAAACACAATTTAAGGGCAGTAGAATCTGAGTTTCTGCCTTCTTTAGTATTGAACTTTCAGGATATAGCTAATGAAAAAGAAGTATTTGCTTTTAACAGAAAAGAATATGAAGATTACTGGATACTTACTTTAAGATTGAATTTTCCTATTTTTGAGGGAGGATTAAGATTTTTTAAGGTTAAAGAGGCAAAATCACAACTAAAGCAAATTAAGTTATTAAAAGAGAAAACAATTTCCGGTATAAAAATTGAGATAAAAAATGCTCTTCTTAATTTAGAAAGTGCAAAAAAAGAAGTTGAAGCTACACAAAGCAATGTAGAAGATGCAAAAAGAATGTATGAGATTATTTATAAAAGATATCTTGAAGGAGAAGCATCTTACTTAGATATTTTAGATGCAAGAAATACGCTTTTAGCTTCTCAGTTAAACAGCTTGCAGGCACTTTTTGATTATAATTTATCTTTACTTAAATTAAAGTATCTTACAGGAGAAAGTTTAGAAGAAGAGGAGGGTAATTTATGAGAAGATTATTTTTCTATCTTTTTTTGA
>CAZBLX010000114.1:0-3382 GCA_964492865.1 uncultured Planctomycetia bacterium
ATAAAAGAGATGGGGCCGGAACCGTTAGAATTAAAATTTAGTGATTTTTTGAGTTTGTTTGAGAAGAAAAAGACAAAGATAAAGCCACTTTTGATGGATCAAAAATTTTTAGCTGGTGTGGGAAATGTTTATTCTCAAGAGGCTTTATTTTGTGCAGGGATTCATCCAGAAAGAAAAGCAGATAAAATAAGTGAGGAAGAATATAAAAAATTATTTAAATGTCTTATTTCAATCTTAAAAAAAGCAATCAAGATGAAAGGATCTTCGGTAGATACTTACCGTCAAATTGATGGAGAAGAGGGAGAATACATTCCTTTCTTAAAAGTTTATCAGAAAGAAGGCACTCCTTGTGTTAGATGCAAAACTCCTATAAAAAGAAAGATTATCGGAGGAAGGGGAACTTATTTCTGTCCTCATTGTCAAAAATAATTTCTTTTTATGCCTAAACTGATTTTTTTAGGAACAGCAGCCAGTGTTCCTTCATCTTCAAGAGATAACACCTCTTTAGTCTTTATTTATAAAAAAGAAGTTGTTCTTATAGACTGTCCGGGGAGCATTCATTTCAAATTACTTAAAGTAGGACTTGATTTTAAAAAGATAAAAAATATTATTATTACCCATCAGCATCCGGATCATTTTTATGGAATAATTGGACTGATTCATGCTCAAGGATATCTAAATGATTCTCTTAATATATTCACTAATCAACCCACAGCTAATCTTTTAAAAAGTTTGATAAAAAAGCTTAATCTGGATGAAAAAATTTATCCTAAAATTAAATTTTTCAATGTTTTCAAAAAAAGATTTTTCTACAAAAGTAAAGATTTTAAAATTAAGGCGATTTCAAACTCTCATATTAAAGATTCTTTTGGGATAAAAATTATTCAAGATAAGAAATCAATTGTTTACAGCTCAGACACCTCTTTCTCTCAAAATATCATAAAAGAAGCAAAAAATTGTGATTATTTAATCCATGACTGCACTGCCTCTTCTTTTTACTTCAAGAAACATCCTCAGCTTTATAAAATGCATACCTCATCTTCTCAATTAGTAGAAATCGCACGGAAAACAGAAGCAAAAAAAATTATTCCTATTCATTTTCTCCTTCTGGACAAAGATGAAGAGGAAAGAATAAAAAGAGAATTAAAGCCCCTTGAAAAAAGACTGATTTTTCCTGAAGATTTTTTTACTCTTTTGATTTGATTATTCTTAGATTTCTAAATATCCAAAATTACCTTTCCCCACAAAAATAGTTTATTCTTAAAAGCAATAATTATCCCTTCAATAAAATGTAATTTTTTTACTTCTTTAATTATTTTTTCTATATCTTTTTCCTTTTTTATCCGATTAGAGAAAGAGGTAGCAAAACTATCTGCCAAAATTGAATCAGCTGCAATAACAGTTACTAAGTCCGCGTTTCCAAAATTTAAACTATGTCCAATGTGAGAAGAGGAAGAAGCCACGCCAAAGGGCGTATTCCTCTTTTCTAATCTGATAGTAATAAAAGAGGGAGAGAAATTCTCTCCTAAATAAAGACCAATTCTTTTATCTTCCTTTATCTTAAGAAACAGATCCCCACCATTTTCTATAATAACCTCGGAGCAAAATTTTAAAAGTTCTCTTCCTACATACCAACTTATTGCTCCTGCCACAGAAGAAAATGGTCCTACTCCTGCCTTTAAGGAAGTTTTTATCATATCCTTCACAATAAGAGGCGCATCTTCATCTATTTCTATAGGAGAAAGAGAAGAGAAAAAATGAGGATTAATCTTTATGTATTGAGCGATTTCTTCATAATATTTTTTTACTAAACCCTTCACCATTTCTTCTTCTATCGGCTTATCCAAGGATAAGAAAAGATCACTTTCTTTATAAATTATCTCCATAGAAAATTTACTTTTGCAAAAAAGGCGATAAAATCTTTCTTCGTATTTTAACATTTTATCTTAAGTGTTTAAGAATGATAATCTTTGTAGGATATTTTAATTCTTCCTTTTTTACCTCTAAGAATTCTTTTCTTTCCACATTTTCTTTCCCTTCCAAAAATCTTTCTACTCCATCAATACTGAATCCTAACTTAGAGGTTTTATAATGCATGGGGATGGCAATTTTAGGTTGAATCCTCTCTATAAGCTGGCTGGCTTCTTTTGCATCAATAGTAAATGTTCCTCCCACAGGAATAAGAGCAATATCAATATCTTTCAATTTATCATAATCTAACTCTAAAGTTCCCAAATCACCAAAATGAGCAACTTTTATATCATCAGCATTTATTATGAAAATTAAATTTTTACCACGCAAAGCTCCCTTTTCTTTATCGTGAAAACTTAAAAGTGCCTTAAGCCTTACTCCTTTCTCCTCAAATTCTCCTTCCTTATCAAAAATCTTAGCTTTTCTAAACTCTTGAGTATAATTGTGGTCAAAATGCTGGTGCGATACAGTTACTATATCTGGATCAATTCCAATAGGATCATAGCCAACAGTTTGATCATATGGGTCAGTAATAATTTTTGTTCCTTGAGAAGTTTCCACCAAGAAACAGGCATGTCCCAACCAGCTTATCTTCATCTCTGCCTCCTTTTCTACTCTATAAATCCTTCCCTGCTCTTTTTTCAAACAATCTCTACGCCCAAAATACGTGTAATTTTAAGTCTTATCTCCTCTTTCTCTCTCCTACCTAATATAAAATCGTCACTTATCAACTTAGGCAAAAATGTAAATTCTACTAAACCTTTATAAGAAAAATAACGAACTTTAATTTTAAACTTCTCCTCTATACACTCCTTAAGAAAAGCTAAAAGAGGCTGGTGGAAATTTTTTAAGAACTGATTGGGAAGAGCAAACAAAGAGACCAATTCTTCTATCTTCATTATTCCCCTTTTTTTTAACTCTTTTCTTATTTTTAAAAAAATTTGTGAGGTAAGATAAGCATCTTCTTGGGCACGATGAAGTCTTTCTGCTTTTACTCCTAAATAAGCACAGACATAAGCAAGGCTATATCGGGTAAGTTTAAGTGACCTTCTTGCCATTTTCAATACATCTATTGTAGGAGAATTTTCCAGTAAAGGGTAATTGATCCTTTCCAATTCTTTATTTAAAAAACTTAAATCAAAGCTGAGATTGTATCCACAAATAATAGAATCCTTTAAAAAATCTAAAAATTTATCGGCTATATCTTCAAAATAAGGAGCATCTTTCACATCTTCATCATAAATATGATGAATAGAGGAAACATAAGGAGGAATTTCTCTTTTAGGATTAATAAGAGTCTGGAAGGTATCAATAATTACATCTTCTTTCATCTTTACCGCACCAATTTCACAAATAGCATCTTCCTCGTGAGGATTAAGCCCTGTAGTTTCTACATCAAAAAATACTAAAG
>CAZBLX010000115.1:0-3353 GCA_964492865.1 uncultured Planctomycetia bacterium
AGCTTTCTCTATTTCTTTTGAAATCTCTTTTTTCTCCTTTACCAAATGACGATTTTTTTTGAATTCAATACCAAACAAAGTTGCAAAAATAGAAATTCCTATCCACAGAATAATAATAAGAAGCTTGAATCCTTTCATTCTGGTATATTCAGGTTTGCTTCTATCTTAAATGTTCTTAGTGCTACCGGTGTCAATTCTATCTGTTTAAATCCTCCCATTGAGGGAGTTATCTTTTTAACCTCAGGTGGAGATAAAATAACATCTGTAAAAAATGAACTATCTTCCAAAATTCCCTTACAGTAATAAGCAAGCTCTATTGCCTGTTCATAATCAGCTACACAAGCTATTTCCATTTTCAATCTATAAGAAGAAGGTTGTTCTTTTTCTTTCTCTATAATCTTAAATGAAGTCCTTGTCTTCGGAAACTCACCCGAAGAGGAAAAAGTAGAGACTTCTGGTTTAGACTTATCAATGGTTAATTGTGTTAAAAATACCTGTGAAGGAAGAAGGAATGTTATTTCTTTTAAAATAGCTGCAATATTTTTCTTTTTCTTCTCTGCTTCTAAAACACTTCCCATCTTACTCTCTATACTTGCTTTTTCTTTTTCGAGCTCCTTTATTGTTTTAAAAATCTCCCTTTTCTGCTTCAATTTTATTCTTAACCTCTCTACAGCAGAAGTTGCTATTCTATTGATGATTAAAAGATTAATCCAGCCCAAAAATATAAAAGAAAAAATTAGAGCACTTATAAAGATAACACCTATCTGCTTACGAATAGTTATTTCTTTCTTCTTTAATTCTTCGGGAAGAAAATTTATCTCTCTTTCTTTACTGACAAGAGGAACTGTTAAAGCAGTAGAAAGAGCAGGAACAAACAAAGGTTTTAAATCCAAAATTTTCTTCTTCTCGTCGGACAGGCTTATTTCTATTTTTTCAAAAGGATCAAATACATTACATCCTCCTCCAATTTCTTTACTTACTATGTCTATTAATCCTTTTATTTTAGCTCCTCCTCCTAAGAAATAGAGTTCATCAACTCTTTCCCCTTTTGATTGCTCTTTATAATAAACCAAAGTTCGTCTTATTTCCTGAATCATCCTTTCTATATTAGCCTGCCACAGTATTCTAAGTTCAAGGGGAGTAACTTTCTCTTTCCTTTCTTTTCCCGAAGCTTCATACTTCTGCCGCATTATCTCTTCTGCTACCTTCACTCTATCCTTTAAATCAATTTCTACTTGAGGAACGCCCATATTTTTTATTATCTCTTCGGCTTCCTCTAAAGATAGATTATTTGTTTCAGAGATATGCGAAATTATGTTTTCCAAACCAAACTTTACTGTACGATAAAAATTTAATTTCCCCTTTTTTACAATAACAATATCTAAAGAATCATATCCTATATCTACAAAGGCAATATTTTTTTGCTGAAGTTTAAAAGCATGAGGAAAACAGTTAGCAATGGTAGTGCAAGTTGGGGCTATAAGAACAGGATGTAAATCGCCTAAGGCAGAAAAAGCGTCTAAAATGGCAGAAACATATCCCTTCATAGTTTCAACAACTAATACTTCTAATCTTGGAATATCCTTTACAACTATTTCTCCTAAAATAGAATATTCAAAAACACTGTCTGGACCAGGAGGAGGAACTATCTTTCGCTTAGCTTCCGCCGTAACCGCAACAGGCATTTCTTTTCTACTCATCTTAGGTAATTGAATAACTATAACTTTAACTAAGGAAGGAGGGATGTTTATCCCGATAAGTGATTTCTTAAGTAGAGTTAAGGGAAGATAGGAAGTAATACGATTTACTAACTCTTTAATATCTAAATCTTTACTCTTAGTGTAAGGTGTGGGAAAGATAAACCAGTCATTTAAAGACAACTTTTTCTCTAACTGGATAATCTTTACGAAACGTTTACCTACATCAATACCAATAATAGTACTCACATTAGCCCCCTATGGATTGCACCATCTTAAACATAGGCATAAGTAGTGAAAGAGCAATCAATCCTACAACTGTCCCCATAAACACAATCATTATCGGCTCAAAAAGAGTAAAAATTTTTTTTATGGAACTTGCTACTTCTTTATCATAAAAGGAAGCCACCTTCTCTACAGTCTCTGATAAAGCTCCTGACTTCTCTCCCACGGCCATCATACGAACTACAATAGGAGGAAACTCACCACTTGCCCTTAAAGAAGTGGACAATCTTTCTCCTATATTAACCGATTCCTTTATCCCCTCTATAGCTCTCTCTATACGTCGATTCCCTACAGTTTCCTTAGCAATATCTAAAGCAGCAAGAAGTTCTATACCTGAACGCACACACATAGAAAAAGTATGAGCAAAACGAGAAAGAACCACTTTACGTAACAATTTTCCAAAAATAGGCAACTTTAACTTAAGACTATCTAATTTATATCGTCCATTTTCAGTAGAATTATAAATCTTATAACCTAAAATAAGAGCCACTATTAAGATTAATCCTACCCACCACCCAAATTTTTTAACAAAAAGACTTATTTCTAAAATTATCTTAGTAGGTAAAGGAAGTTGGGCTCCTAATTGTTCAAAGATGGGTTCAAACTTAGGAATCACAAGTCCTGTAATAATCCCTATTGCTCCAACCATTGCCGAGAAAAGAATAATAGGATAAATAGAAGATTCCATAATTTTAGCTTTCAATTCCTGTTGCCACTCTAAAAAACGCGTTAAGTCATTCAATACTTGAGAAAGTTTACCTGTTGCTTCACCTGCTCCCACAATAGATATATAAAGATTAGAAAAAGTAGAAGAATGGAAAGCTAAAGCTTCTTTGAGAGAACTTCCTGCCTCCACTCGGTAACGAATACCATCAATTAATCCCTGCACTCTCTCATTCTCTGCTTCTTTTGCCAGACTATCCAAGGCTTCAAGAAGAGGCAAACCTGCTTCTATTAAAGTAACTAATTGGACGGTAAAATTTAAAACTTCCTTGGCATTCATCTTGGGAAGTTTCTTCTCTAACTTAGGGGTCTCATAAATTTTATAGCCAGTGAGAAAATACCCTAAACGAGAAATTTTTCTTGCCAGGTCTGTCTCATCCTCAGCTACTATTACCCCTCTGGTAATCTTTCCTGTAATATCTCTTGCTGTATATAGATACCTCTGCATATTATAATTTTTTAATTTTTTTATATCTCACGCCAACTCCAGGACTTGATGGTAGCTGAAAAATCATCATCCACTCCATCGTGATCAGAATCTACTACTCCCTCAACAATTAAAGTAATTTCTCGATGAGCAAGAATGTTTGAGCTGGCATCTAATACTTCTCCCACTCCTGTAATCCTCCTTCGATCGCTGGGTAGGCC
>CAZBLX010000116.1:0-3343 GCA_964492865.1 uncultured Planctomycetia bacterium
CAAAAAGGTCCGGCACCAATACCAATTGTAGGAATAGTTAAAATTTCTGTAATTAATTTTGCAATTTGGAAAGGTATGCATTCTAAAACTAAACTAAAGGCGCCTCCTTCTTCAAATAATTTTGCCTGCTTAATTAATCTTTTTGCACTCTCATAATCTTTCCCCTGAACCTTAAATCCTCCCAATTTATCCACTGTCTGAGGAGTGAGTCCAATATGTCCCATCACAGGAATTTTATTCTTTACCAATTCTTGAGTCACAGAAATCGCCTCTTCAAACCACTCTATTTTTACTGCATCTGCACCTGCTTCTTTAATAAATTTTTCCGCATAAAAAACTGCTTTTTGAGGATTTTCCTGATAAGCAACATAAGGCATATCTGCAATTACTAAACTGAATTTAGTCGCTTTTTTTACTGCCTTTGTATGATTTAACATCTCCTCAAAACTTATCTCTTTAGTCTCTTCCATTCCCAAAACCACATTGGCTAAAGAATCTCCCACAAGAATCATATCAATACCTGCTTCATCAAGAATTTTAGCAAAAGAATAATCATAGGCAGTAAGCATAGTAATTTTTTCTTTTCCTTTTTTTTCTTTTATTTCTTCTATTTTCATTTCAAATGATATAACTTCTCTTTATTATCTTCCTGCAAAACCAAAAATACTTCAATATTCAAATCCTTATGTCTTTTTATAAATTCTTTTGTTTTTTCATAACCCATAATAAAAAAAGCAGTGGCTAAACTATCAGCTAAAGAGGCTGAGGAAGCGACAACAGTAACACTTAAAATATTATTATTTACAGGAAAACCAGAGAAAGGATCAATAAGATGAGAAAATTTTTTTCCTGAGAATTCAAAAAATTGCTCATAACTGCCTGAGGTAGCTACTGCTTGGTTAGATAAAGAAAGAGAATAAATAATTCTACTTTTATTTTTAGGATCTTTTATCCCTACTCTCCATTTTCTACCTTTATACTTTCCCAAGCAGAAAACATCTCCTCCCGCATCAATTAAAGCAGATTCTATTCCTTCTTTTTTCAATCTTTCAATTACTTTATCTATTATAAAACCTTTAGCAATACCTCCTAAATCAATTTTTAACCCTTTCTTTTTTAAAGTAATTGTTCTATTTTTTTTATCAATAACTACATCCAGAAAAGAATCTTTTTTAAACTCATCTACAGTCTTTTTTAAAAAATTAAAATCCTTAATCTTTCTCTTTTTCTTGATAATATCTTTCCAGAAATTATACAGCCTTGCTTTACTCACATCAAAAAAACCACCACTTAATTGATAAATTTTTCCTGCCTCCTCAATGCACTTTATAAGGTCTGATGATACATGAAAGGGGAAGTTATAGGTTGAGTTAAGAAGAGATAGTTCTGAATTGGGATCATAAAAATTAAAAATTTTCTCTAATCTTTTGAACTCTTCTTGAGCTATTTTTGCTGCTTCTTTATGAGGAGAAATTACTTTAATATAAGTTCCACAGAAAACAAACTTATCCTGATAAATCTTTTGACAGCTTAAAAGAAAAAGAAAGGAAAGGATAAATAAATTACGCATTACTTTTTAAGCCATCTCATAATCTCCTCTAAACTCCATGCATTAACCACATCTTTTTTTTCTAATCCTGCTCTTCTTGCTACTGAGACTCCTAAATCCATAAAACGCATCTCATCAAGAAAATGGGCGTCGCTTCCTAAAGCAATCTTTACTCCTTCTTTTTTTGCCCGTATACAATTTAAATCATTTAAATCTAATCTATCTGGATATGTATTAATCTCTAAGGCTACGTTATTATCTGAGGCAGCTTTAAAAATCTCCTCCCAATCAAGAGGATATTCTTCTCTTTGTCCAAATAATCTTCCTGTAGGATGAGCAATGATATTTACATATTTATTTTTACAGGCAGAAACGATTCTTTTTGTAAGTTGCGATTTTGATTGTTTAAATCCATAATGAATCGCAGCAATTACAACATCAAATTTTTTTAAAATACTGTCAGGATAATCCAAACTACCATCATTTAAAATATCCACCTCACTGCCACACAAAATTTTTATTCCCTCTAATTCCTCATTAAGCCTTCTTATCTCTTCTATTTTTTTCTCAACTTTTTCTACAGATAAACCTTTGGCTACCTTAAGCCCTTGTGAGTGATCTGAAATTCCTACAAATTCATATCCTAATTCTTTTGCTTTTAAAGCGATCTCTTTGATGGAGGAGGAACCATCACTGTAAGAAGAATGAATATGAAAATCACCTTTTATATCTTTTAAACTAATTACCTTAGGAAGCTTTCCTGCCAAAGCCAACTCAATCTCTCCCCTATCTTCTCGCATCTCAGGAATTATATACTGCATTTTCATCAACTGAAAGATCTCTTCTTCCGTTTTTCCGGCAATCTTTTTATCTTTCTCATCAAATACTCCATACTCATTTATCTTCCAGCCTCTTCTTTGGGCAATTTGTCTGAATTTTATATTAAACTCTTTTGAACCGGTAAAATACAAAAGTGCTGAACCGAATGAATCTTTATCTACCACTCTTAAATCTACTTGCAGCTCAGCTTCCTTAGAGATTATTGATGATTTGGTATCTCCACAAGCAATAACTTCTTTTACCCATTCCAGATTAACAAATTTCTTCATAACTTTGGAAGGATTTGAAGAAACTACCAGAATATCAATATCCTTTACTGTCTCTTTTCTTCTCCTTAAGGATCCTGCAATTTCAATTTTTTTAACCTCTTTTAATTTTTTAAGTTCATCTAAAAATTTATTTGCTACTTCTAAAGCTATATAAAGGGGCTTTCTTTCTCTCCCCTTTTTAAACATCTCTATTCCTCGCAAAATATTCTCCTCAGTCTTTTCTCTGATACCCTCAAGCCTTCTTAATCTACCTTTTTTTACTGCCTCTTCTAACTTTTCTAAAGAATCAATTCCTAACTTTTCATGAATTAACTTTACTGTTTTAGGCCCTAAGCCTGGAATTTCCATCATCTTAAGCAAACCAGGTGGTACTTCTTTTTTCAATCTCTCGTATTGCGATAAACTTCCTGTTTTAATGATTTCTTCAATCTTTTTGGCTAAATCTTTTCCCACCCCAGGTATACTTTCTAATTGATTTTTTTCTGCTAATATTTTTACATCCTCAGCTAAACTTTCTAAAATCCGGGAAGCTTTCTGATAGGCGCGCACACGATATGGATTTTCTCCTTTGAGTTCTAAAATTTTGGCGATTTCAGAGAAAATTTCTGCTATTTTTTTGTTATCCATCCCAGTTTTTGGGAAAGCTTGCCCTAACCTTATTTTTTATTCCTCCCCGCACAGTAAA
>CAZBLX010000117.1:0-3338 GCA_964492865.1 uncultured Planctomycetia bacterium
AGAAAGGAGATATTTATAAAGCAGTATATAAAGGATATTATTGCACTCCCTGTGAGACTTTTTTTTCTTCTTCGCAGGCAGAAAGTAACTCTTTTTTATGTTCAGAATGTGGGCGTCCTTTACAAAAAATTGAGGAAACTAATTATTTTTTCCGCCTTTCCCGTTATCAGGATTGGTTAAAAAATTATCTTGAGAATAATCCTGATTTTATTAAACCTTCAATAAGATATAATGAAGCATTAGGTTTTTTAAAAAAACAGCCTTTGGTAGATTTGTGTATCTCTCGTCCAAAAAAAAGGGTAAGCTGGGGGATTGATTTTCCTTTAGATAATGATTATGTTGTGTATGTATGGTTTGATGCTCTTCTTAATTATATTACCGCAATTGGAATTTTTGAGGATAAAGAAAAATTTGAGAAATTCTGGCCTGCTGATTGTCAAATTATCGGTAAAGATATTCTGAAACAACATGCTATCTACTGGCCGATAATTCTTCATGCTTTAGGGATAGAGCCTCCTCGACTTATTTTTGCTCATGGATGGTGGCTGGTAGAGGAGGAAAAAATGTCTAAATCAAAAGGCAATATAGTTGACCCTTATAAATTGGTGGAGGAATTTGGAAAAGATGCGATTCGTTATTTTCTTTTAAGAGAAATCCCTTTTGGTAATGATGGAAATTTTTCTTATTCCAATATTGTAAAAAGAATTAATTCTGATTTAGCTAATGATTTGGGAAATTTAGTTTTTCGTGTTTTAAATATGGCAGAAAAATATTTCTCCTCACATATAGAGTCAAAAAAAGCTGAGATACCTTCAGAGTTTAAAAATGTATTAAATTTAAAGAAAGAGTATGTAAGTTATATGGAACGTTTAGAATTTTCATCAGCTTTAGAGAGAGTCTGGGAATTCATTAATCTGATGAATAAATATATTGAGGACAAAAAACCATGGATAATGTGGCGAGAGAAAAAATTAGATGAACTTTCTTATTTTTTATTCTCGCTTTTGGAAGGAATAAGGATTGTTGCCATTTATATTTATCCTTTTATGCCAGATACATCTTTTTCTATCTTAAGACAACTGGGACTGGAGGAGGAAGAGCTAAGTTTGGAAAAGATAAATTGGCAAAAAAGAAATTTTTCTGTTAAGAAAGGAGCTCCTCTTTTTCCTCGGATTCAATGATAAAATTTGTTGACAATCACTGTCATATAAATTCTTTATCAGAGAGAAGTTTTTTAAAAAATACAGAAGGTTTTTTATTTGTGGATTCAAGCATTGATTACGAAAGTTCTTGTCTTTCTTTAGAAATTTCTTCACAGAATAATTTTGTTTATTCCTGCTTAGGGTTTCATCCTCTAAAAGGAGAATTATTTAAGGAAGAAATTTTAAACTCTTATGAAGATTTAATTGTAAAATATCAAAAGAAGATAATAGGGATTGGAGAGATTGGTTTGGATTATAAAGCGAATATAAGGGTGGATATGCAAATAAAAATATTTTCTTCTTTTCTTAAATTAGCAAAAAAATATAAATTACCTGTAGTGATTCATAATCGTTGGCATGACTTTTTAATATTAGAAATTCTGGATAGATATTTTGATTCTTATGAGAAGATTATTTTTCATTGCTTTTCTCAAGACTTTTCTTTTTTAGAAAAGATATTGGAAAAAAGGGGAATGGTTTCATTTTCTTTAAATTTATTAAGAAAGAAAAAATTAGTCTCTCTTCTTAGAGAAGTTCCTTTAGAGAATTTGCTGCTGGAGACAGACTCTCCCTATATGTTTTTAGAAAACAAACCTTCAACTCCTTTAGATATTGAAAAAATTTATATTTTTGTTGCTCAAAAAAGAAATATTGATTTAAAGGATTTATCTCTAAAGATTCTGTCCAATTTTAAAAAAGTTTATAATTTAAATATTCAGAATGAAAGCGGCAATTGTTTTTAAAAAAGGAAATCTTTATTATTTAGACCAGAGACAGCTTCCTCATAAAGAAGTATGGAAAAGATGTGATTCATTAAAGAAAGCATTTACAGCGATTCGTAATTTAGAGATTAGAGGAGCTCCTTTAATTGGAGTTTTTTCTGCCTATGCAGTCTATGTAAGTATAAAAGATTTTAACTCTTCCTCTCGGAGTAAATTTTTCAGGCAGGTTAAAAAAGTGATAAATTATTTAAAAAGTTCCCGTCCCACAGCTGTAAATCTTTTTACTTCTTTAGAAAGAATAGAGGAAAAAATAGAGGAAAATAAAGAAAAGAGTGTAAAAGAGCTAAAAAAAATAATACTTGAAGAGGCAAAAAAGATTCATGAGGAAGATAAAAAGATGTGTGAGGAAATTGTCTCTTTCGGAGTAAAACTGATTAAAAAAGGCGACAGAATCCTTACTTATTGTAATACAGGAATACTGGCCACATCAGGGGAAGGCACAGCATTAGGTGTAATCTATAAAGCAAAAAAGATTTATAAAGATATAAAAGTTTATGCCTGTGAGACTCGTCCTTTACTTCAGGGAGCGCGCTTAACCTCGTGGGAACTTTTAAAAAAAGGAATTACCCCAATTCTTATCTGTGATAATATGGTAGGTTATCTTTTAAAGAAAAAAATGATTGATAAGATAATTGTGGGAGCAGATAGAATCACACAAAATGGAGACGTAGCCAACAAAATTGGAACATATAATTTGGCAATTTTGGCTTTTCATCATAAGATTCCTTTTTATGTTGCTGCTCCTTTAAGTTCTTTTGATTTAAATCTTAAAAAAGGAGAGGATATTCCTATTGAGATGAGAGATGCTGAAGAGATAAAAAGTATTTCAAAAGTTCCTATCGCTCCTTATAAAGTTTCCGTCTTTAATCCTGCTTTTGATGTTACTCCTTCAAAATTTATCACGGCAATAATTACGGATCGAGGAATAATTGAGCCTCCTTTTAGTAAAAATATTAAAAAAGTTGTTTATGGATGAGATTTCCTGGATTGAGTTTCTTAAGAGAGAATTTAAAAGCAAGAATATTTTTAAAGGGATTGGTGATGATTGTGCAATAATTAAAAAAGGAAGTGATTTTTATCTTTTTACCAATGATCTTTTTATAGAGAATATCCATTTCAAAAAAGGCAAAATAAGTTTTCAGAATTTAGGCAAAAGAGCAATAGCCAGAAGTATCTCTGATATTGTTGCCTGTGGTGGGATTCCTCAATTTATCAGTATCTCTTTAGGTATTAGGCAAGATTTAAAAGAGAAAGATTTAAAAAAGATAGTTAAAGGGATAAAGGAATTTTCTCAAAAATATAAATTGAGAATTCTGGGAGGAGATACTTCAAAATCTTCTGTTTTATTTTTAGA
>CAZBLX010000118.1:0-3331 GCA_964492865.1 uncultured Planctomycetia bacterium
CCAATTACACTACGCAAAGTTGTCTGAGAAATCTGTGAAGTAGCAAAATCATAATCTTCCACCTCAATTACTGCCTTTATTGGATCCATTACCCGATAATAAACTACCGCATTTACCTTCACAGAAACATTATCCTTAGTAATAATATCTTGAGGGGGAACATCTAAAGTTACTGTGCGCAAAGATAACTTAACCATTCTATCAATAGGATAAAGCACAAAAAATATTCCTGGACCTTTTGGTTTTTTTAATACTCTTCCCAAACGAAATATTACTGCTCGCTCATACTCATTTACTATTTTAATACAGCTGAGGATATAAAGAATGAAAAGAAACACTAAAATCTTAATCATCCTACCTCCTTTTTTCTTACCCACAATCTCAACCCCTCCACTTTCTCTATAATCACCTTCTCCCCTTTATTTATCTTCTCTCGAGACTTCGCATCCCAGATTTCTGAAGCAACTCTTACCTTTCCATGCTCCTCAATATCCGTTAAAGCCTCTGCCTCTTTTCCTATCAATCCTTCAATACCTGTGGAAGGTTTCTTCTTTTGAGCAGCAATAATTTTTCCCAAAAGGAAAAGACTTAAAAAAGCAAAGAAAATAGTTACAGGTAAAAAATATTTATAAGAGACTTTAATAAGTTGAGGTTGATTAAACATCATAATTGTTCCCAAAAACAAACATACCGCTCCTCCTAAAGTAAACATTCCAAAGGTAGGAGTAAACGCCTCCACAATAAAAAATATTATTCCCAAAATAATTAAAACTATCCCCGCATAATTTACAGGAAGAATACTTAAAGCATAGAAAGATAAAATCAAACAAATTAAACCGGCAATTCCAGGAAAGCCAAATCCAGGGTGAGTAACCTCAAAAATAAGACCTAAAAAACCTAAGGTAAGCAAAAGATAAGCAATATTAGGATTGATAAGAGCATTAAGAAACTTTTCAGAAAAAGAGATATCAATAAATTCTACTTTTGAAGCTTTTGTAGAAAGAGTTATCTCCCCTCCTTTTATCTTTACCTTCCTGCCATCCAGTTTTTTTATCAATTCTTCTAAATTATCTGCTATCAAATCACAAACATTTTTCTTAATCGCTTCTTTCTCAGTCAAAGAAATACTTTTCTCTATTGCCTCTTTAATAAATTTTTTTGAACGATTCCTTGCCTCAGCAATATTCTCTGCCCAAGTCAAAATATCCTGCATTATTTTTTCTTTTAATTTCTCATCCAACTGCCCCCAGCTACCTTTTCCAATTATAGGATGGGCGCTGCCTAAATGAGTTGAGGAAGCCATCGCCAATATATGTGAAGCGTAACTTATAAATACTCCCGCTGAGGCTGCTCTTGCTCCCTGAGGAGAAACATAGGTCACCACAGGGATAGATGTGTTAAGTAAAAGTTTTACAATTTTTTGTGTAGACTGAAGAAGACCTCCAGGAGTATCCAGCTGGATAATTAAAATACTGTTTTCTTCCTCAGCCAATTTAAGAGCACGTTTAATATATTCATGTGTAGGAGGACCGATTATATAATCTTCAATTTTGATTACTTTTATATCCTGAGAATATGAAAAGAAAAGAGAAGAGAAAAATAGAGAAAATAAAAAAAGTTTCTTCATCAATCAAAAATCACTGTTTTATTATTATACACCAAAATTTTTCTTTCCAAATGCCACTTAACTGCTCTTGATAAAACTATTTTCTCTAAATCTTCCCCCTTTCTTTTTAAATCCTCCAAAGAATCCCGATGTGTAACCCTTACTACATCCTGTTCAATGATAGGACCAGCATCTAACTCCTTTGTAACATAGTGAGATGTGGCACCAATAATCTTTACTCCTCGCTCATATGCCTGCCTGTAGGGATTTTTTCCTACAAATGCAGGCAAAAATGAATGATGAATATTTATAATTTGATTAGGAAATTCATTAACAAACTGTTCAGATAAAATTCGGTCATAACGCGCAAGAACTACCAACTCAATATTTTCTTTTTTTAACAAAGCTATTTCTTCTTCTTCCTGTTTTAATCTATTCTCTTTATCTATATGAAATTCAAAAAAATTTATACCAAAATGAGAAACTAATTTTTGTGCATAAGGGTAATTACTAATTACCAAGGGAATTTTACATCTGAATTGATTGCTTTGATAACGATACAACAAATCGTAAAGACAATGCAAATGACGTGAAACAAATATTGCCATGCGAGGAATTTGAGAAGAAAAATAAAGCTTCCAGTTCATAGAGAATTTTTCTGCTATAGAAGTAAACTCCTCAGCAATTTTGTCTTGAGGAATATTAAAACCTTTTAAAGACCACTCAATGCGCATAAAAAAAGTGTTCGTCTGAAAATCTATATGTTGATCTGCATGTTCAATATTACCATTATTTTGATAAATAAAATTAGTAATTGCAGCCACAATTCCTTTTCTATCAGGACAAGAAATTAAAAGAATCGCATTTTCCATCTAATTCCTTCCGCAATTTGCACAGTTACTCTTTCTGCAACTTGAACAGGATAAACTTTTCTTTTCTCTAAAATTTATTTTAAAAAATCGCCAAGCTTTCTCAATTTCTGAAGAACCACAGGAAGGACACTTCAGTGCAGGTTTTTCTCTTTCTATCCCTACAAGAAGGTCAAAAACAGAATAACATCTCTTGCATTGATAACTATAAAGAGGCATCTTTTTATTTTATCATAAATTAGAATATTTTTTATTTTAAAATTCTGGATATTTTGACATTTTTAAAAGAATCTCTTAAGGAAAATTCTTGAATCTTTATTTTAACTTTTTTCTTAAACACATATATTCTTCTTATTGTTTCCGCATTAGTAATTAAAGCCAATATAAATAAAGTAGGAAAAAGTTTATTTACAATTGCTCCCAGCATTATAATAAAATACCTTAAATCTCTTCCTACTCTCACTTTTGGTTTAACTTTTTTTTCTTTAAATAAAGCATCGTATTTAGTAGCAGTATAGCTATTCATAAAACTTCCTATAAGAGCAAAAAAGCCTACAATCCATATATTTAAAGAAAAAGAGATTTTACTCAACCCTAAACAAATTCCCAAAATTAACAAAGCATCAGCATATCTATCCAGACATGCATCAAGCCAGCCTCCATATTCAGACTCTTGAAATTTTAGCTTTGCTACCTCCCCATCGCAACCATCAATAATTGAGGAAAATTGAGTTATTAATCCAGCTATAAAAGTATTTAAATAGCCTCCCAGAGAAAAAAGAAAAGCGGCCAAACTTGCAGAAATAAAACTTATAAAAGAAATCATATTAGGAGTAAGTTTAGTTTTTACTAAAAA
>CAZBLX010000119.1:0-3330 GCA_964492865.1 uncultured Planctomycetia bacterium
ACAATCTCTTCTATCCTCATCTTATCTTTAAAAATTTATGAACCTGAGGCAAAATTCTTACCTCTATCTTTCTATCCAGAAGATACTTTTGAAATTTTAAACATCTTTTTATCAAATTTTTATCTAAAGTGTTTGTATCCGGCTGAAGATACAAAATCTTTTTTTTAGGAAAAACAAAATCAGCCAATTTTTTTATATCTTTAAATGAGGTAGATAGAGTTATTACTGTTTTAAAAAAAATCTCTTTTCTTCTCGCAATTTCAAAAAATTTTTGATGCTCATCCCAGAAAGATTTTTTCATTCTTGTAGAACTTTCCAATTTCAAATCCATAGAAATTATATCTACAAATTCAATTATTTTCTTTAAGTTCTCATAAAGCGTTCCGTTCGTCTCTAAATATATCTTAAATTTATCTTTTTTCAAAAGAGGCAAAAAAAATTTTAAAAATTCTGTCTGACAAAGTGGTTCGCCCCCGGTTAAAGAGATAAATTTAATTTCATCAAACCTTTCCACTCTTTTTTTTAATTCCGAAAGAGTATAAAATCTGTAGTATTTTAATTTTGTATCACAAAAAGCACAATTTAAATTGCATCCAAAAAAGCGGATAAAGATTTGCCTTTCGCCTGCATATTTTCCTTCTCCCTGAATACTTTCAAATACAGAGTTTATCTTTGCCTGCATTTTTTAAGAAGAGGATCAGTCAAACCTAATTCACGAAAAGCATTAATACGAAACCGACAACTATCACACCTCCCGCAGGGGAATTTGCCTCCTTTATAACAAGACCAGGTTAGATGAAAAGGAACGCCTAATTCTTTTCCTAATTTAATTATTTCTGTTTTTCCTTTGTTTATAAGAGGTGCTTCTATCTTAATTCCTTTCTCTTTAAGCCCTAAATTTAAAGCTTTCTCCATAGCTAAAAGAAATTCCGGTCGGCAATCAGGGTATCCAGAATAATCCTGGATATGTGCACCAATAAAAATCTTTTTTGCTTTCACTGATTCAGCTAAAGAAGCAGCATAAGATAAAAAAATAATATTGCGCGCAGAAACATAGGTAGAGGGGATTTCTTTTTTTGTTAAATCACGATTAAGAGGAACTTTCATCTTTTTTTGAGTAAGACTTGATTTTGCCCAGGAGATATTTATTTTCACCAAAAAATACTTTATTTTATTTAATTGTGCTATACGCTTGGCACAGATTATCTCTTTTTTATGCCTTTGTCCATAATCAAAAATCAAAGCATGCAATTTATATCCATATTTTTTTGCCAAATATAATGTTACTGTAGAATCAATTCCTCCGGAAAGTAAAATTATTCCTCTGTTTTCGCTTCCTCGTATACTGCACATGAGTCGTCCTTCTCCCATACAGAGACTTTAACTAACTGGCAATCTTGAGGAAGAATTTTTTTTAGTTGAGAAAATATGTAAAAAGCTATCTCTTCTGAGGTAGGGTTTCTTTCTTTAAAATAATCAATCTCATTTAAAACTTCATGATCTAAATTCTCCAAAATTTTGTTGAGTTTCTCTTTTAATTCTTTAAAATCCATTACCAATCCTAAGGAATTCAATTTCTTTTTGGAAATTTCTGCTTCTACTTTCCAGTTATGTCCATGTAAAGATTCACATTTTCCTTTATAATTTCTTAAAAAATGTGCCGCACTAAAGCAAGATATAACTTTTATCTTATACATCAGCTAAATAAACCTCTCTTTTGTTTATCCCATCTTTTAAAAAAAACTTGGCGGTTTTAAAAAACCCTTGGGGATCATCACTTACGTAAAATCGGTAAACAGGCTTTTTCTTGTTATTTAAAAGATTTAAATTTTCCAAAAGTATTCTGGCTTCTTCAGCAACCGAGCTTGCTGAATCTATCAATTTCACTTCTTTAAGGTAAGAAGAGATCTCTTTTTTTAAAAGAGGATAATGAGTGCAACCTAAAATAAGAGTATCAATTCTACCTTTCAGGTTTTTAAGATAAAATCTGATTATCATTTGAGTTATCTCTCCTTTGATAAATCCTTCCTCAACTAAAGGCACAAATAGAGGACAACTTAAAGAATAAACTTTTGCTTTTTTTTCTTTTTTCAAAATTAACCTCTCATAAATTTTACTCTCAATTGTAGATTTTGTTCCAATCACTCCTATTTTTTTATTTAAAGAAACCTCAACTGCTTTTTTTACTGCCGGTTCTATCACTCCTATTATGGGCAAAGAAAATATCTTTTTAATATAGTCTAAAGCTAAACTTGATGAGGTATTGCAGGCAATAATAATAAGTTTTACTTTTTTCTTTAAAAGAAATAAGATATTTTCTATTGTAAAGCGAATAATTGTCTTGCGTGATTTATTTCCATAAGGAAGATGAGCTGTATCCCCAAGATAAATAATATCTTCATAAGGAAGCACCTTTTTTACCTCCTTAAATACAGTTAATCCTCCCACACCCGAATCAAAAATACCGATAGGTCTATTTCTGGACAAATTTTTCGTATTGATCATTTAACAAAGATACAGCCAAAGAAATAGCACGGGCAACCTGTTTCTGGTAACGCGCGCTTCTTAGAAGCCTTTCCTCATAATAGTTACTTAAATAACCAATTTCTACCAAAACCGAGGGAACATAACCGTATTTTAAAACATAAAATTTAGCTCTTTTAGGAGTAACTTTAAACCCCATCTCTTTAAAAATCTCCACTAAACAATTTGCAAATTCTTTAGAAATAGAATTATTGCGATAACACAAATTCTTCCAAAATTTTAATGAGTAGTTGTCTTTCTCTTTTTTTGCCAAATAAAAAGGTTTTAATTTTTGACTGAAATAAGGAGAAAGATAATATATCTCCACTCCTCTTATATAACGGTTACGGTTAAAATTGGCATGAATACTTATAAAAAGATCCGCCTCTCTTTCTTTGGCAAATTTTACTCTTTCTTCAAGAGAAAGAAAGATATCTTTATCCCTTGTAAGATAGACAAGAAATCCTTTTTTCTCCAACTCTTTTTTTAAAATTTTTGCTACTTTTAAATTTATATCTTTTTCTCTCAAGCCCCAGGGAGATATTGCTCCCGGATCTTTTCCTCCATGCCCTGGATCAATAACAATTGTTTTTATAGTGAAACCTTCCAGTTTCAGAGAAGGAATTTTTTTAGAGATTATTCTTTTTAACTCCAAAGGAATATAGATTTTCCCTTCCTCATAAAAAGGAGCGTTTTTAAGAGAGAAAAAACATCCATTGAAAAACACTATGGAAGAATCCAAAAGCAGGCGAATATCTTTACCTTTTGTTTTTAAATAAATAATATCATCTAAGGTATTGAAAGAAT
>CAZBLX010000120.1:0-3295 GCA_964492865.1 uncultured Planctomycetia bacterium
CGAAAAGAACCTCTTTTAAAATCAAAATCATTTCTTTCATATTGTAAAGTCACCAGTCTCCTCAATACCGCTTCTAAAGATGTAGTCTGACCTTTTTCAAGATAAAGTATTAATTCTTGATAATCTTCAGGAGAACCTAAATTGTAAATACAAGAAACTGAAGCAACAACGATTACATCACGCCGAGAAACCAGACTGCTTGTAGTGGAAAGTCTTAATCTATCCAATCTTTCATTAATTGATGCTTCCTTTTCGATATAAGTATCTGTTTGAGGAATATAACTTTCTGGTTGATAATAATCATAATAACTGACAAAATATTCAACACTGTTGTAAGGGAAAAATTCTTTGAATTCTGCATAAAGTTGACTGGCTAAGGTTTTGTTATGAGAAATTACCAAAGTAGGTTTATTTATTTTTTCTATCACACAGGCTAAAGTAAATGTTTTACCACTTCCTGTTACTCCTAAAAGAGTCTGAAATCTTTTTCCTTCCTTAAGTCCTTTAACTAATTTTTCTATTGCTTGGGGCTGGTCTCCGGTAGGTTTAAATTTACTTACCAGTTTAAATTTATTCATCAACTTCTAATGAAAAATCTACTGCTTTAGGAGAATGAGTAATACTTCCTACAGCAATAAAATCAACTCCAGTTTGAGCAATTTTTTCCACATTCTCAAGAGTTACACCTCCAGAGACCTCTAATTTGATTTGAGGGAAAAATCTGTTGCGAAAATCTACTGCTTTTATTATCTGGGGAAGGGTAAAATTATCCAAAAGGATTATATCCGGTTTATGTTTGATAATTTTTTTAAATTGATATAAGTTTTCTACCTCAACTTCAATCTCAAAAGAGGTTGTTTTTCTTATAACATCAAACAATTTCGCAACCTCTTTCTCTTTAATCTTTTTATTTTTTATTATTTCTGCTGCACGCAGATGATTATCTTTTATAAGAATTCCGTCCCACAATCCCTGACGATGATTAATTCCTCCTCCAACTCTTACTGCATATTTTTCTAAAACTCTTAATAAAGGAGTAGTTTTTCGTGTATCTCTAATTTTAGCAGAAGTGTTTTTTATCTTTTCTACAAAAAGGGAGGTATAAGTAGCTACTCCTGAAAGTAAGGAAAGAAAATTAAGAGCAGTTCTTTCTGCATTTAATATACTTAAAGCTTTCCCTTTTATCCTGGCTATTTCATCTCCTTTTTTAATTCTATCTCCATCTTTTTTTAACTTTTTAAAATTTAAAGAAGGATCAAGCGATTTAAAAACTTCCTCAGCCAATTCCATTCCACAAAGAATTCCTTTTTCATTGGAGAAGATAACTGCTTCCACTTTCCTGTCAGGTTCAACACAAAAAAAACTGGTTATATCCCCTTTTCCTATATCTTCTTCTAATGCTTTTTTAACAATTTTTTTTATTAAATTTGAGAAAGATTCTGTCTCCATACCTTTAATTGATTTATTTTTTCTTTATAATCTTTTAATCTTTCTTTATGCTGCTCTATTACCTCTAAAGATGCTTTTTTAAGAAACTCTATGTTTTTGAGTCTTTCCTCTATAGTAGGAATTTGTCTTTCTAAACCAGCAATTTTTTTATCCAAAATTTGAATTATTTTTTCCTTATCTATCTTTTTCATTATGAATTCTACAGAAAAATTCTTGGTTCTTAAAAGTATTTTTTCCAATTTGTTCTCAAAATAACAATTCCCTAAATTAGCCAGTCTTTTTATCCATTTAATATTTTCTTTGAAAAAATCCAATTTTTTCTGAGATGCTTTTATCCGGCAATCTATTTTTAAAGGAGCTAAATTCAGAAGAAGTTTGAAATTTCTTATTTCTTTTATCAACTCAATAATTTCCTCCATCATCTCTTTCTCTTCTTCAGAAAAATCAATCTTTTTCTTTTTCGGCCATGAAGAGATAATTATTGCTTCTTCTAACTTAAGAAATCCTTTTAAGCGCTGGAATATTTCCTCAGTAATAAAAGGTATTAAAGGATGTAAAAGTTTTAAAGTATTGATAAGCACAAAAAGTAAAACTTTTAATGAGGAAAGATTAAAATTATCCTTAGTTATCTCTAAATACCAGTCACAGAAAGAGTGCCAGAAAAATTCATAAAGTTTTTTTGCTGCCTCCTGAAAGCGATAATTCTCATAAAAAGTAGTTACTTCCTCAATCGTTTGATTAAGAAGTGTGATAATCCATTTATCAGGAATAGTTAAAGAATCTTCTAAATCTAAATTATCAATCTTGATACCATTTTCTTCTTTTTTCATCAAAATAAATCGTGTGGCATTCCAGATTTTATTAGTAAAATTTCTTCCTACTAAAAATTTCTCCTCAGATATATACACATCACTTCCTCCAGAGCAAAGTAAAGCTAAGGAAAATCTTAAACTATCAGCACCAAATTTATCAATAATCTCTAAAGGATCAATAATATTTCCTAAGGATTTTGACATTTTCCTTCCCTTCTCATCTCTTACTGTTCCATGAATAATTACATCATAAAAAGGAACTTTACCTGTAAATTCTAAACCCGCCATGATCATCCTTGCTACCCAGAAAAATAAAATCTCACTTGCAGTCACCAAAACCTGAGTGGGATAAAAATAATTAAATTCCTTAATTCTTCTTTCTTTCTCTTTTATATCTTTAAAAGGCCAGTAAAAAGTAGCAATAGGCCAAAGCCATGAAGAAAACCAAGTATCTAATACATCTTCTTCAGGAGTTAGCTCTGAAGACTCACAAAAGGGGCACTTCTCTATTCTTTCTTCCTCTACAATTGTTTTCCCACAATTCTTACAGAAAGAAACAGGAATTCTATGCCCCCACCAAATTTGTCTGGAGATACACCAATCACAGATATTATACATCCAGTTAAGATAAACCTTCTTCCAGCGGGCAGGGTAAAATTTTATTATATCTTTCTCAACTACTTCAGTTGCTTTTTCTGCCAGAGGTTTCATTTTTACAAACCACTGAAGAGAGACTCGTGGTTCAATAATCGTATCACAGCGATAGCAAATCCGTGCGTTTATCTTATAAGGCTCCTTTTTTTCAAAAAGTCCTTCTTTTTCTAATTCTTCTATTATTCTTTTCCGTGCCTCAAATCTATCCAAACCTTTAAATTTTCCTGCATTTTCATTTAAACATCCATCTTCCTGCATAATATTTACAAATTCTAAATTATATTTTTTTCCCAATAAAAAATCTTGAGGATCATGGGCAGGGGTCACTTTTACTATACCTGTTCCAAAAGAAGGATCAACAACTTCATCTTCAATTACTT
>CAZBLX010000121.1:0-3292 GCA_964492865.1 uncultured Planctomycetia bacterium
AGGGTATCTAATCCTGTTTGCTCCCCTAGCTTTCGTCCCTGAGCGTCAGGACTGGACCAGAGAGCCGCCTTCGCCACAGGCGTTCCTGCCAATATCCACAGATTTCACCCTTACACTGGCAGTTCCGCTCTCCTCTTCCAGCCTCAAGCCAGGCAGTTTGGAAGGCAATTCTTCGGTTGAGCCGAGGACTTTCACCTTCCACTTACTTGGCCGCCTGCGGACCCTTTACACCCAGTCAAACCGAGTAACGCTCGGCGCCTCCGTATTACCGCGGCTGCTGGCACGGAGTTAGCCGCGCCTTATTCGTCGGGTACCGTCAGACCACTGAGCTCTTAACCCAGTGGCTTTCTTCCCCGACAAAAGGGGTTTACACGCCGAAGCGCTTCATCCCCCACGCGGCGTCGCATCCTCAGGCTTTCGCCCATTGGGAAAGATTCTCGACTGCAGCCTCCCGTAGGAGTCCGGGCAGTGTCTCAGTCCCGGTGTGGCTGACCACCCTCTCAGGCCAGCTACCCGTCTTAGGCTTGGTGGGCCATTACCCCACCAACTACCTGATAGGACGCGGGCCCCTCCTAAGGCGGCAGCATACTCACCTAATGGTGAGCATAGGCCACCTTTACCCTAAGGGCATTCCAGCCCAAAGGGATTATGGGGTATTACCCTCGCTTTCGCGAGGCTATCCCCCTCCTTAGGGCAGGTTACCCACGCGTTACTCACCCGTTTGCCGCTATCCCGCCCTTTCTTCTCCTGTGAGTTGCCCCACAGAAGTTGAAAGGACGGGATCGCTCGACTTGCATGCCTTATCCACGCCGCCAGCGTTCACTCTGAGCCAGGATCAAACCCTCCAAAAGCTTTATAGTCAAAGAGCGACAAAAAAAGCATCCTTTTCGGATGCTTTTAGTATCAATATAAACCAATATTGTCAACAATACGCATAATATTTATATACACAAATTGTGAACTTTGTCAAGAGTTTTTGCAAAATTTCTTATTCCTTTTTTAAAAAAACAACATAAGAGAAAGATAAAGAATGAGGCAGTTTTATCTCTTTGTAATTTTTATCTAAAAAAGAAGAATAAAGATTTAATTTATCTTTTCCTATCCAGATGTATTTGGGAGAATAAATCTTTAAGAAATCCTCCATATTTTTTCTTGTAATCATTCTTGCTTCAGGCAAAGAGATAATCACACTATTTAAAGGAAAAGCATAAAAATATTCTGAAGTAGCTATGGTATCAGAAGGGTTTGTGTGATTATTAAGCCAGTTAAGCATTTCTTCTTTTAAAGTAATTGCTTTTTTAATTTTTTCACGATGAACAAGATAATAATAATTTTTATTCAGTCTATAAAAACCATCTTTAATAAAAAGAAGAAAAAAGAATAAAAAAATAAAAAGATTTTTGCTCTGTCTATTTAAAGTAATCACCTTCTCTATGGAAAAAATAAAAACGATAAAAAAACAAACATAAGGAATAAGTATATAGCGATAAAATTCTAAGATAGGATCCCACCAAACACTGGAAGAGTAAAGCAAGAGATTAATTATCCCAATAAAGAGAATAGAAAACAAACACTGTGATTCATTTATTTCTTTTCTTTTCCTAAACAATTCATATACTCCTATTATCCCCAACCACAAAAATCCCTGCAAGTAGTTATTTAAAATTATAAAAAATTGTTTTAGTTTATAAAAAGTAGTTGAGAAAAAAATATAAAAAAATCCCCATAAAGTAAGATGTAAATTAGAATGTAATACCGGCAGAGTCTCTTTATAATATCCTCCATATATATTTGCCTGTCCATAAACTTTCGCTACTTTTAAATACTGGGGATAAAAAATTCCATACTTAACAAAACAGATAACTTCATAAGGCAGAAGAATAATACTTACTCCTACCAGAAACAGAAAAAGATTTCTAATTTTGTGAGGATAAAAAAACGAAAATATCAGCAAATAACCCAAAATATTAAAAATATTGGCGGCACGAACAAGTGTAGCTATTCCCATAATAATTCCTATAATCAAAGGAAAATAAGAGTATTTTTGAGAGAATTTTTTTAAAAAATAGAAGGATAAAGTTAAGAAAAAAAGATGAAGGGGTTCTGTCCAGGGAAAAAGAGAGATATAAAAAAGAGTGTAATTAAGACTAAGTAAAGTGCATAAAAAATAGCGTGTTTTTCTTGAAATTTCAGGAAAAAGGAAAAAAATTAAAAGTAAATTTAAATAGATAAAAAATATATTCATAAAAGAGACAGCCTTCACACTTTTAAAAATAGAAAGAATAATACCGCACAGAAAGGGAAACAGGGGATGTATAAAAGGTAAGGCAGGATAAAAAGAATCCTTCCAGAAATGATAAAAATTATAAGAAATTACAAATCCTTTCTTCTCAATTAAGTTTTTTCCTATATTCAAATAAAGGCAGGCATCTGGAGAAAGAAATTGTCCAAAAAGAATAGGGATAATTCTTACTGAAACAGTAATCAAAAAGATCCAGAATAAATCTTTCGTCTTACTCTTCATTTAAAAGGTTAAGTGCCTCTTTAATAACTACAGAAGGCGCTATATTTTTTAAACAGGGAATTCTTCCTCCGCAGAATAAAGCTGGTTTTGTGCGATAAAGATAAATACAGGGGCTGCAATCATAATCTAAATAAATTATTTTGTGTTGAGGGTCTTTGATTCCAAACAACTCTGGATCTCCCGGTCCCCAGATAGATAAAGAAGGGGTTTTTTCAAGACAAGCTAAATGGAGAGGACCTGAATCATTAGTAATCACCAAGGAAGACAAAGAAATGAGAATCAACAATTCTTTAATATTCAGTCTTCCGGAAAGATCCAAAATTTTACTTTTACTCTCCACAGTTAATTCTTCAATTATCTCTTTAACATAGCCAGATTCTTCCTTTGTTCCAATAAATACTATTTTTAAATTTTTCCTTTTTGATAAATTCTCCACAACTTCTACAAAATATTCCTTAGGCCATCGCCGACATTCAGCTAATTCTCCTGCGTTAGGATTTATAACAATCAATTTATCTTCTAAATTTGTGGACTTCAAATATTTTTTCCTGAATTCATCTTTTTCTTCTTGAGAAAACTCAATCTTTTCATACTTTATTTTTTCTATCTTTACCCCCAACACTTCACATATCATCTTATATGTACGCAGAATATGTTTGCTGGGATTAAAATATACAGAAAAATTTATCAAAGATAAACGCCAGAAAAAAGGTAGATATAATCCAATGCGTATACGAGCTCCGCTTAAAAAACTTATTAAAGTTGAAA